>JBAZRQ010000049.1:0-8596 GCA_041662925.1 Nocardioides sp.
GCTTGCGGGCGACGCCCGCGGGGGAGTGCGGCGCCGCTTCCACGCGACCATCGATGCGGCCGGTCTCGACGAGGACCGGGCGCGCGACTGGGTGGTCGTGCGCATGCTGCACCACGCGCTGTGGGAGCTGGAGGCGCGGCCGACCGCACCCGACCACGCCTGGCTGACCATCTGCCTCGCCATCGCCAAGGCCGTCCAGGACTGAGCCCGACGGACACCGACAATCCGATGGCGGACGACGGCGGGCCCCAGGGAGAATGGGGCAATGCCCCTCCTGCGCTCGCTCAACGTCGGCCAACCGCGAGAGGCGCCGTGGGCGGGCATCGGCCGCACGTCCATCGACAAGCAGCCCGTGGCCGGCCCCGTCGAGATCGGGCCCTACGGCCCGGCCGGTGACCAGGTGTCGGACACCTTGCACCACGGCGGCCTCGACCAGGCCGTCTACGCGTTCGCCCGCGAGGACCTCGACTGGTGGACAGCGGAGCTCGGCCTCGAGATCCGCGACGGCCAGTTCGGCGAGAACCTCACCACGGTCGGGATCGACGTCAACGAGGCTGAGATCGGCGAGCGCTGGCGGGTCGGCGAGGCGCTCCTGGAGGTGACGTCGGTCCGCAACCCGTGCAACGACTTCAAGATGTGGATGGGCCGCTCCGGCTACGACAACACCGGCTGGGTGAAGCGCTTCGCCGCGATCGGCCGCCCCGGCCCCTACCTGCGGGTGCTCGTGCCGGGCCCGGCCCAGGCCGGCGACCAGATCACGGTGGTCCACGAGCCCGGTCACGGCGTCACCGTGTCGACGATGTTCCGCGCGCTCTACACCGACCCCAGCCTGCTCCCCGAGCTGCTCAAGGTCGACGGCCTCGTGGACCAGGCGCGCCGCAAGGCGGACGCCTACGTCGCCAACACCCGGCTGTGAGGCTGCTCCCCGAGGAGCCCGCCGTACGCCGGATGGCGCTGGCCACCCTGGTCAACACCATCGGCAACGGCATCTTCTTCACCCTCAGCGCGCTCTACTTCACCCGGATCGTCGGCTTCTCGGTGCTGCAGGTCGGCACCGGGCTCAGCATCGCTGCCGGCGTCGCGCTGTTCGCCGGCATCCCCATCGGCCACCTGGCCGACCGGCGGGGGCCGCGCGAGGTCCAGGTCGCACTGGTCCTGGTGATCGCGGCGCTGGCCGCGCTCTACCTGCTCGTGACCGAGTGGTGGCAGTTCGTGCTGGTGTCCACGCTGATCGCGGTGCTCGACCGGGGCGCCGGCGCCGTCCGCGGGGCCCTGATCGCCGGGCTGGTGCAGGGCTCCGGCCGGGCCACCACCAAGGCCTACCTGCGCTCGGTCACCAACGTGGGCATGACCGTCGGCACCGGGGTGGCGGCGATCGCGCTGCACTTCGACACCCGTGAGGCCTACCTCACCGTGCTGTACGTCGACGTCGCGACGTACGTCCTGACCGCGGGGCTGATGGCACTGGTGCCGCACGTGCCCCCTCGGCCGGCGGGGGAGGCGCTGGCGATGCTGAGCGCGCTGCGCGACCTGCCCTTCGTCGCGGTGGCCGGCGTCAGCTCGGTGCTGTCCATGCACTACTGGATCATCGAGCTCGCGATACCGCTGTGGGTGGTCAACCACACGGAGGCGCCGCGCTCCGTCGTCGCGGTGCTGATGGTCATCAACACGGTCACGGTGGTGCTCGCCCAGGTGGCGGTCGCCAAGCGGGTCGTCACCGTCGAGGCCGCGGTCCGCGCGACGGTGCTCTCGGGGGTGCTGTTCCTCGCCGCCTGCGCGGTCTTCGGGGCCAGCGGTGGGGTCTCCGCCGGCCTGGCCGTGGCGCTGCTCGTCATCGGCTCGCTGGTCCACGTCGCCGGCGAGCTCGCCCAGGCCTCGGCGTCGTTCCTGCTCGGCTTCGAGCTGCCGCCCGAGGAGGCGATGGGTCAGTACCAGGGTGTGTGGGGGATGAGCTTCTCGATCAGCTCGTTCCTGGCGCCGACGGTGCTGGCGCTGCTCCCGCTGGCGCTCGGGCTGGTGGGCTGGCTGCTGCTGGGAGGCATCCTGCTGGGCGCTGCGCTCGCCACCGGACCCGCTGTCGGGTGGGCCGTCCGGGCCAAGCAAAACGGGCTCTCAGGGCAGGAAACTACCCGCGGGTATGGAGAGTGATCTAGGTTACTGGCAAACACCCATCTCGGTCTCACCCAGGAGTGGCATGCCCGTCAATCACGACACGACTTTCGTCGACAACCTTCCCCAGAACATGGCGGTGCAGTTCCTCGACCGAGTAGCCGCGTCGCCCCAGTCCGAGGCCTTCCGCTACCCGGTGGGCGAGACGTGGGAGTCCCTGACCTGGCAGCAGGCCGGCGACAAGGTGCGCCGCCTCGCGGCCGGGCTAGTCTCGCTCGGCATCGAGTCCGAGCAGCGGATCGGCATCGTCTCCGGCACGCGCTACGAGTGGATCCTGGCCGACCTGGCGGTGGTGTGCTCCGGTGCCGCCACGACCACCGTCTACCCGACCACCAACGCGGAGGACACGGCGTACATCCTCGGTGACTCCGAGTGCCGGATGGTCTTTGCCGAGGACGACGAGCAGATCGCCAAGCTCAAGGAGCACAAGTCCTCCCTGCCGCACCTCGACAAGGTGATCACGTTCGACGGCACGGCCGACGGCGACTGGATCATCACGCTGGACGCGCTCGCCGAGCTCGGGGACGCCTACCTCGCCGAGCACCCCGACGTCATCGAGACCATCGCGAAGTCGATCCGCCCCGAGCAGCTGGCCACGCTGATCTACACCTCCGGCACCACCGGACGCCCCAAGGGCGTGCGGCTCACGCACAAGTCGTGGGTCTACGAGGGTGCGGCCATCCAGGTGCAGGACATCCTGGACGAGACCGACCTGCAGTTCCTCTGGCTGCCGATGTCGCACTCGTTCGGCAAGGTCCTGCTGTCCGCGCAGCTCGCGTGTGGCTTCGCCTCCGCCGTCGACGGCCGGGTGGAGATGATCGTCGAGAACTGCGGCATCGTGAAGCCGACGTTCATGGGCGCCGCGCCCCGCATCTTCGAGAAGGCCTACGGCCGGATCCAGACCATGCAGGCCGCCGAGGGCGGGCTCAAGGAGAAGATCTTCCACAAGGCCTTCGAGGTCGGCCTGAAGACCGACGCCCTCGAGCGCGAGGGCAAGAGCGTCCCGGCGCTGCTGAAGCTGCAGCACGGGCTGTTCGACAAGCTGGTGTTCAGCAAGGTGCGCGAGCGCTTCGGAGGACGGGTCCGCTTCTTCATCTCCGGCTCGGCCGCGCTCAACCAGGAGATCGCCCAGTGGTTCAACGCCGCCGGCATCGTGATCCTCGAGGGCTACGGCATGACCGAGAACTCCGCCGGCGCCACCGTCAACCACCCCGACGAGAACCGGATCGGCACCGTGGGCCGGGCCCTGCCCGGCAGCGAGGTCCGTATCGGCGAGGGCGACGAGGTGCTGCTGCGTGGCCCCCACGTCATGCACGGCTACCACAACCTGCCGGAGGAGACCGCCAAGACGCTGACCGAGGACGGCTGGCTGCGCACCGGCGACAAGGGCAGCCTCGACGCCGACGGCTTCCTGACGATCACCGGCCGGATCAAGGACCTCTTCAAGACCTCGGGCGGCAAGTACATCGCCCCGTCGGCGATCGAGTCGAAGTTCAAGGCCGTGTGCCCCTACGCCAGCCAGTTCATGGTGTTCGGCAACGACCGCAACTACGTGGTCGCGCTGATCACCCTCGACCCCGACGCCATGGCGGGTTGGGCCGAGGAGAACGGCATGTCCGGGGCGTCCTACTCCGACATCGTCACCTCGGAGAAGGTCCACGACATGGTCGCGGGCTACGTCGACGAGCTCAACTCCCGCCTCAACCGGTGGGAGACCATCAAGAAGTGGGAGATCCTCGATCACGACCTCACCATCGAGTCCGGCGAGCTCACGCCGTCGATGAAGGTCAAGCGCAACGTCGTCGAGGACAACAACAAGGAGCGCATCGCGGCGTTCTACAGCTGATCACCACGCCGCCCGATCGCCGAGTCGGCGCGAACGCACTGCGTTCGCGCCGACTCGGCGTCTGTGGAGTGTGCACAAGCGCCGACTCACGGGGAGGATGGCGAGATGCCCTCCGCCCTCCCTGTCGGTGACCCGGTGCCGGCGGACGGGTCACTCCCGGCGTCGGCGCTCGAGGGGCTGGGGGAGCGGCCGTTCGGGTTCTACGTGCATGTGCCCTTCTGCACGGTGCGCTGCGGCTACTGCGACTTCAACACCTACACCGCCGACGAGCTGGGGCCGGGCGCCTCGCGAGCGACGTACGCCGCGTCCGCGGTCTCGGAGGTACGCCGGGCCCGGCAGGTGCTCGGGCACGCCGAGGCCAAGCTGAGCAGCGTCGACACGGTCTTCGTCGGCGGGGGCACTCCGACCCTGCTGAGCCCGGCCGACCTCGGGGCGGTGCTCGACGCCGTCGACGAGGAGTTCGGGCTCGCGCCCGGCGCGGAGGTCACCACGGAGGCCAACCCCGACAGCGTCACCCCCGAGACCCTGGCCGGGCTGCGCGAGCGCGGCTTCACCCGGATCTCCTTCGGCATGCAGTCGGCGGTGCCGCACGTGCTGGCCGTCCTCGACCGCACCCACGACCCCGCGCGCGTGCCCGACGTGGTGGCCTGGGCGCGCGCCGCCGGCTTCGAGCAGGTCAGCCTCGACCTCATCTACGGTACGCCCGGGGAGTCGCTGGGCGACTGGGAGCGCAGCCTCGACGAGGCGCTGGCCTGCGACCCCGACCACGTGTCGGCGTACTCCCTGATCGTCGAGGACGGCACCGCCCTGGCCCGCCGGGTGCGCCGCGGCGAGCTGCCGATGCCCGACGAGGACGACCTCGCCGACAAGTACGACGCCGCCGACGAGCGGCTGACCCGGGCCGGGCTCGGCTGGTACGAGGTCTCCAACTGGGCGCGCGACGACACCAGCCGCTGCCGCCACAACCTCGGCTACTGGACGGACGGCGACTGGTGGGGCGTCGGGCCCGGCGCCCACTCCCACGTCGGCGGGGTGCGCTGGTGGAACGTCAAGCACCCGGCGGCGTACGCCGACCGGCTGGCCCGCGGCCTCAGCCCGGCCCACGCCCGCGAGGTGCTCGACGCGGAGAGCCGCCGGGTCGAGCGGGTGCTGCTGGAGGTGCGCCTGCGCGACGGCCTGCCCACCCACGTGCTCGACCCGCACGGGCTGGCCGCGGTGCCGGGGCTGGTGGCCGACGGGCTCGTCGTGGCGGGCACCGACCGCCTGGTCCTGACCCGCCGCGGAAGGTTGCTGGCGGACGCCGTCGTGAGGGCCCTGCTGCCCTAGGGTTGGGGGCATGAGCAACCAGGGCCCCGAGTACCCGTCCGAGCCGAACCAGCCGGAGGGCGGCGAGTCGCCCTACGGCACGCCGACCCCGCCCTCCACGCCGCCTTCCACGCCGCCCCCGCCGCCCTACGGCGAGCCGGCGGGCTCGGTGCCCCCGCCGCCGCCCAGCGCCCCGCCCTACGGCGCACCCCAGCCCGGGCAGGCGCCCTACGCGACCTTCGGCGCCCCCGCCGTCGGCATGCCGGGAGCGCCGTACGGCGTCCACCCGGTCACGGGCATCCCCTACTCCGACAAGTCCAAGGTGGTCGCCGGGCTGCTGCAGATCCTGGTGCCGTTCGGGATCGGGCGCTTCTACATCGGCGACTCCGGCATCGGCGTCGCGCAGCTGCTGGTCACGATCTTCACCTGCGGCATCGGCGCGCTGTGGCCGGTCATCGACGGCATCATCATGCTGGCCAGCGACAGCAAGGACGCCAACGGGTTGATGCTGCGCAGCTGAGCGTGGACCCGGGCTGAGTCAGCTGGTAGTCACGAAGTCGATCAGCTCCTCGACGCGGCCGAGCAGGGCCGGCTCGAGGTCGTCGTAGGAGTGCACCCGCGACAGGATGTGCTGCCAGGCGCGGGCGATGTCGGCCTGGTCGGCGTGGGGCCAGCCGAGGTGGCGGCACACGCCCTTCTTCCACTCGATGTTGCGGGGTACGTCGGGCCAGGCGGCGATGCCGATCCGGTCGGGCTTGACCGCCGCCCAGACGTCGATGAAGGGGTGGCCCACGACCAGGACGTGGCGACCGACCGGGGAGTCCGCCACCTGCTGGGCGATCCGGCTCTCCTTGGAGCCGGGCACGAGGTGGTCGACCAGCACGCCGACGCGGCGCTCGGGGCCGGGGCCGAAGTCGCGCAGGTGCTCGACGAGGTCGTCGACGCCCTCGAGGTATTCCACGACGACGCCCTCGATCCGCAGGTCGTCGCCCCAGACCCTCTCGACCAGCTCGGCGTCGTGGCGGCCCTCGACGAAGATCCGGCTGGCGCGCGCCACGCGGGCCTTCGCGCCGTGGACGGCGACGGAGCCCGAGGCGGTGCGGGTCGGCGCCGCCGGGGCGACCAGGCGGACCGGGGCGGTGAGGATGACCGGGCGGCCCTCGAGCAGGAAGCCCGGGCCGAGCGGGAAGGTGCGGCGCCGGGAGCGCCGGTCCTCGAGCGTGAGCGTGTGCAGGTCGCGGTCGACCGCCACGATCTCGCCCACCCAGTCGGTGGTGACCTCCTCGACCACCGCGCCGATCTCGGCCGGAGCCTCGACGGCCCGCCCTCGCTTGGGCTTGCGCCAGTCGCCGGACAGGACGTCAGTGCCGTAACGGTCGCTCACTGGGTCCACGCTAGATGCGCGCGCCGACAGCGGCCGGTCCGCCGCGCCGGTCAGGCGTCAGACGTCGGACTCGTCGGACGGCTCGTCGTCCAGCTGCTCGGCGTTCTTCCCGCCCGAGAGCAGGTCGTCGACGGTCTCGCCGTCGTCGAGCCCCTCGGCGAGCGGGTTGTCCTCGCTCGGCTGGAGGTCCTCGGGCAGCAGGTCGTCGTCGATGCCGACCTGGGGCTCGTCCTGGTCCTGGGATTCGCTCATGCCCAGAACCTACGCGGCCTCACGCGAGGGGCAAGCGCTTCTGGCTGCGTGGCAGCTGCTCGTAGCCGCGTCGTACGGCGTCGGCGAGCGCGCTGCGGGGGAACGGCCACTCGCCCGCGTCGAGCGCGTCCTCGACCTTGACGCCACGGCCGGCCAGATCGCGGACCGTCTCGGCGACGAGTCCGATCTGGTTGCGCTGGACCTCGACGAACTCCCGGTCGACGACCGCGCCGTGGCCGGGTACGACGACGCTCGACGAGGTCGTCAGGCCGAGCACGATGTCGAGCGTCCACGGCCACTCCAGCGGGTAGCAGTCGCCCCCGAACCCCGGCGCCGCGGACTCCTCCACCAGGTCGCCGGAGAGGAGGGTGTCGCAGTCGGGCACCCGCACGACCAGGTCGCCCGCGGTGTGGCCGCGGCCAGGATGCACGAGCTCGACGAGCCGGTCGCCGAGGTCGAGCGACACGGCGGAGGAGAACGTGCGGTCGGCCGGCACGATCTCGGTGGCGAGCACCTCCTCGCGGTGCGGGTCGGCGTCGGCGTCGGCGTCGTACCAGGCCTTGATGCGTTCGCCGGCGGAGACGGTGCGCTCTGCGGCGGTCTCGTGGGCGTGGATCGGGATCGTGCCGTACGCCGTGCGGAAGGCGTGGTTGCCGAACGTGTGGTCGAAGTGCTCGTGGGTGTTGACGACCCCGACCACCTCGCCCGCGCCCAGGGCGCGGATCTCGTCGATCACCCCGCGGGCGGCCAGGTCGGAGGCGTGGGTGTCGACCACGAGGAGGCCGTCGGCGCCACCGATCAGGCTGACGTTGACGTCGTGCCACTCGTAGCGTGCGACCCAGACCCGGTCGGCTACCTCGATGAACCCCATCCGGCCACCCTAGGGGCCGGCCCTCAGCAGAGGCCGGCGTGCAGCTCCCGGCGCAGGAGCTCGCCGAGCTCCGCGGTGCTGCCGGCGGCGCGGCGGAAGGCGAGCGTGCGGGTGTGCGCGCCGTCGAGGTCGACCCACTGGACCTCGACCCGGTCGGGTCGCAGGTCGGCGAGCGAGACTCCCACGACCTGCGAGAGCCGGGTTCCGGTGGTGGTCGCCACCGCGCGGCGCAGCTCCTCCTGGTGGCACAGGTTGGCGTGCTCGACCGAGCGCTGGAGGTAGCCGCGGTTGAGCCGGTGGGCGGGGGAGCGGAACTGCTCGAGGGGCACCCGGAGCTGCTGCTCGGGCCGCCCAGGGTGGGCGAGCAGCGCGAAGGTCAGCCGCAGGGTCACCACGTCGCGCGCCTCGCCGCAGCAGTCGCAGTCCTCGCGCTTCTCGGTACGCAACGTCCCGGCGAGCGTGAGGGTGGCCGCGCGCTCGGGCGACCCGGGCCGGCCGAGGCCGCTCTCGACGGTGAGCAGGGCGCCCGCCCGGCGGGCCGCGGCTCGGCCCAGGTCGGCGCCCGGCACGCAGGAGAAGGTCGGAGTGCCCGCGAGGTCCTGCATGCCCAGGTCGTCGGTGCCGGCCAGCACGTCCGCGACCCCGTCGACCACCAGGTGCACCGAGGACGGACAGGCCAGGACGGATCGGGCCGCGGCGGCCAGGGTCATCGGGTCGTGCACGGTGGGATCGGCGGTCATCGGCAGCTCCTTGGATAAGTAAGGCAAGC
>JBAZRQ010000050.1:0-8412 GCA_041662925.1 Nocardioides sp.
TGCGGACAGTCCAAATCTGCGTGACTTCGCGGCCACAGTGCATCTCCCTGTCGCTGTTTCGTGCCTTGAACGTGCCACCAATCATGGCACGTTGCGTCTCTTCGTGTCTTCGCTCGTCCGAGCATGTCGGACCTATTTGCGCAGGTCAGAGGCCCATTCTGCCAGTTCAACACCGTCTCCGTGAACAGCGGTGGCGACAGGTTCAAATCCTGTCAGCCCGACCAGATGCACGTGAAGAACCCCGGACCTCCGCGCGAGGGCCGGGGTTCTGGCGTTGCAGACCCCGCCCCGCGGAGGACCGCCCCGACGCCCGCGCCGCGTGACAGACTGCGCGCATGGCAGACGAGGACCAGCAGGACTCCACGGCGCGGCTCGAGCCGCCCCGGCTGTTCGGCCGCAAGAAGGGCCGCAAGGCGTCCGAACCCGCCCCCGAGCCGGTAGCCGCGCCCGAGCCGGAGCCGGCCCCCGAGGTCGACGACACCCTGGTCGAGGCCGCACCCGTCGCACCCGCCCCGCCCGAGGAGGAGCCCCCGCCGCCGCTCTTCGTCGACGAGGTGGAGCCGCCGGCCGCGGCCCCCGCGGCGAAGCCGGCCAAGGAGCCCAAGCCCGTCAAGGAGCCGAAGGCTCCCAAGGCAGCCAAGGCAGCCAAGGAGCCACGACCGCCGCGCGAGCCCCTGCCCGGCCGGCTGGCCGCCGCCCTCACCGGGGTGGTCGTCGGTCTGGCGCTCGTGGGCGCCACGGCAGGGGCGCTGCGCGGCTGCGAGGCCGTTCAGAACACCGCGACCTGCGGCAGCGCGGGCTTCCCGCTCCTGGTCGCGATCGTCGTCCTGATGATCGTGCTCGGCTCCGTGCTGCTGCGGATGCTCCGCGTCCCCGACCCCGGCAGCACCAGCTTCCTGGCCGTCGGCCTGGTCTCCGTCGTGGCCCTGCTGTTCTTCATCGAGGTCATCGACAGCTGGTGGATGGTCATCGCCATCCCGGTCGTCTCCGTGGCCGCCTACCTGCTCTCACACTGGGTCACGACCACCTTCATCGAGCCAGCTGAGCACTGACCCGCCCGAAACTAACCGCAGACACCGCTGACTCGCCCGAAAGTTTCGGGCGGGTCACCGTGCGGCGAGGAGCTCGGCGATCTGGACGGTGTTGAGCGCGGCACCCTTGCGCAGGTTGTCACCTGTGACGAAGAGCGCCAGGCCACGGTCGTCGGGTACGCCGGGGTCCTGCCGCAGCCGACCGACGTACGACGGGTCCTTGCCGGCGGCCTGCAGGGGCGTGGGGATGTCGGAGAGCTCGACGCCCGGGGCCGATGACAGCAGCTCGCGGGCGTGCTCGACGGTCATCGACGAGGCGAACTCGGCGTTGATCGCCAGCGAGTGGCCGGTGAAGACCGGGACCCGCACGCAGATGCCGGAGACCAGCAGGTCGGGCAGGCCGAGGATCTTGCGCGACTCGTTGCGGAGCTTCTGCTCCTCGTCGGTCTCGAAGAGGCCGTCGTCGACGATCGATCCGGCCATGGGGAGCACGTTGTAGGCGATCGTGCGGTCGTACTTGACCGGCTCGGGGAAGGACACGGCGTCGCCGTCGTAGGCGAGCTCGCGGGCCTTGTCACCGGCCGCGGCCACCTGGGTGGCCAGCTCCTCGACGCCGGCGACGCCGGAGCCGGAGACGGCCTGGTAGGTCGACGCGATCAGCCGCACCAGCCCGGCCGCGTCGTGCAGCGGCTTGAGCACCGGCATCGCGGCCATCGTGGTGCAGTTGGGGTTGGCGATGATGCGCCGGCCGGTCAGCGCCAGCTCGATCGCCTCCGGGTTGACCTCGGAGACGACCAACGGGACGTCGGGGTCCATCCGGAACGCCGAGGAGTTGTCGACCACGGTGACGCCCGCGGCCGCGAAGGCAGGCGCCAGCGCCCGGGAGGTGGTGGCACCGGCCGAGAAGAGCGCGATGTCGAGCCCGCTCGGGTCGGCGGTGGCGGCGTCCTCGACGGTGATCTCGCGCCCGGCGTAGGGCAGCACCGAGCCGGCCGAGCGGGCCGAGGCGAAGAAGCGGATCTCGTCGGCGGGAAAGTCGCGCTCCGCGAGAATCTGGCGCATGGCGACGCCGACCTGGCCGGTGGCGCCGACGATGCCGATACGGACACCCATGACTACCTCCCGGTCCCGCCGTAGACGACCGCCTCGACCTCGGCGGCGTCCAGCTCGAAGGCGGTGTGGGTGGCCCGGACGGCCTCGTCGACCTGGACCTCGTTGACGATCACCGAGATCCGGATCTCCGAGGTGGAGATCATCTCGATGTTGACGCCGGCCGTGGCGAGCGCCGCGAAGAACTTGGCGGTGATGCCGGGGTGTGAGCGCATGCCGGCGCCGATCAGCGACACCTTGCCGATGCGGTCGTCGTAGAGCAGCTTGTCGTAGCCGACCTCGTCCTGGATCCGGGCCAGCGCGCTCATCGCGGTCTGCCCGTCGGCCCGGGGGAGGGTGAAGGAGATGTCGGTGAGGCCGGTCGCCGCGGCGGAGACGTTCTGCACCACCATGTCGATGTTGACCTCGGTCGCGGCCAGCGCCTCGAAGATGCGGGCGGCCTCGCCGACCTTGTCGGGCACACCGACGACGGTGATCTTGGCCTCGCTGCGGTCGTGGGCCACGCCCGCGATGATCGCCTGCTCCATGGCTTCTTCTCCTGGTTGCTCGGGGGTGATCCAGGTCCCCTCCTTGTGTGAGAAGGAGGAACGGACGTGGACCGGCATGGCGTAGCGGCGGGCGTACTCGACGCACCGCAGGTGGAGGATCTTGGCGCCCGAGGCTGCCATCTCGAGCATCTCCTCGTAGGAGACCCGCTCCAGCCGGCGCGCGGTCGGCACGATCCGCGGGTCGGCGGTGAAGACTCCGTCGACGTCGGTGAAGATCTCGCAGTAGTCGGCGCCGAGCGCGGCGGCGAGCGCCACGGCGGTGGTGTCGGTGCCCCCGCGGCCCAGCGTGGTGATCTCCTTGGTGTCCTGGCTGACGCCCTGGAAACCGGCCACGATCACGATGTGGCCGTCGGCGATCGCCGCCGAGATCCGCCCGGGAGTGACGTCGATGATCTTGGCCCGGCCGTGGGCCGAGTCGGTGATGACGCCGGCCTGGGAGCCGGTGAAGGAGCGGGCGGTGAACCCCAGGTCGGAGATCGCCATCGCCACCAGCGCCATCGAGATCCGCTCACCGGCGGTCAGGAGCATGTCCATCTCGCGCGCCGGGGGCAGCGGACTGACCCCCTCAGCCAGGTCCAGGAGGTTGTCGGTCGTGTCACCCATCGCCGAGACGGCGACCACGACGTCGTAGCCGGCCTTCTTGGACTCGACGATCCGGCGCGCGACCTCCTTGATCCGGCCTGCGTCGGCCAGGGACGAGCCGCCGTACTTCTGCACGACAATGCCCAACGAGCTCACTCCTGCGGTCTGGGGAAGGACCCCCAGAGTCTACCGATCGCGGCGCTCAGGCCGGGTCGACGTCCAGGACCGCCACCGCGGCCTCGATCTGCTCGATCTCCTCGTCGTTGTCGACGTCGAGCCGGTCGTGGGACACCACCGAGAGCAGCGCGTTGAGCGCGGCCCCGGCGAGGTTGCCCCACGACGACACGTAGGAGAACTGCCACCACCACAGGGCCTCGTCGACGTCGCCCATGCGGTAGTGGCGCAGGCCGTTCTCGAGGTCGGTCGCGATCGAGGTGAGGTCGTCGGAGAGCTGGCTCTCGACCACGTCGGGCACGTAGGGGTCGTGCACGAAGCTGTAGGTGTCGACGTTGCCCAGGAGCACGGCCAGGCGCAGCCGCATCTCGTCGAGGTCGGCCTCGGGGCCGACGTCGGGCTGGTAGTCGGCCGTCGGCGTGAAGTCCTGCTGCGCACCCAGGCGCGCCCCGGCGAGCAGCACCTGGCTGATCTCGAGCAGGAGCAGCGAGATCGCCTGCCCGGACGTGGCCTCGCGGCTGATGGCGCGCAGTGCGATCAGGAAGCTCGCGACGCTGTCGGCGATCTGTTGCGCGAAGTCGTGCGTCACACCGTCGATGTCGGTCCCATGGATGTCGCCCTGGATGTTGCCAGTCATTGCGCTGCCCGTCTTCCCACGAAAGCCCGTCCCAAGGTGACCTCATCGGCGTACTCGAGGTCACCACCCACCGGCAGTCCACTCGCCAGGCGGGTCACTTGCAAGCCCATCGGCCCCAGAAGCCTCGTGAGATAGGTCGCCGTGGCCTCCCCCTCGAGGTTGGGGTCGGTCGCGAGGATCACCTCGGTGACCACCCCGTCGGCCAGCCGCGGCAGCAGCTCCTTGATCCGCAGCTGGTCGGGACCGATGCCGTCGATCGGCGAGATCGCGCCGCCGAGCACGTGGTAGCGGCCCCGGAACTCGCGGGTCCGCTCGATCGCAACGACGTCCTTGTACTCCTCGACCACGCACAGCACCGTGGTCTCGCGCCGCGGGTCGCGGCAGATCCGGCACTGCTCGTCCTCGGAGACGTTGAAGCACACCGAGCAGAACCGCACCTTGGCCTTGACCTCCATCAGCACGTCGGCGAGACGGCGTACGTCGGCCGGCTCGGCCTGCAGCAGGTGGAACGCGATCCGCTGGGCGCTCTTGGGTCCTACGCCCGGCAACCGGCCGAGCTCGTCGATGAGGTCCTGGACGACGCCTTCGTACAAGGCGGGCTCAGAACCCCAGCTGTCCGGACGGCGGCATGCCCGGGAGGCCGCCACCTCCGGACAGGGGACCGAGGGCCTCGCTCGCGAGGGCGTCGGCCTGGCTCTTGGCGTCGCGGTAGGCGGCCACGATCATGTCGCCGAGGTCGCTCAGGTCGTCGGCGTCGCTGCCGTCGAAGCCACCGGCCTTGATCTCCACGGCCATCAGGTCGCCCACGCCGTTGACCTTCACGGTCACGGCGCCACCGGCGACGGTGCCGTCGATGACCGCGTCGGTGAGCCGCTCCTGGGCCGCCTGGAGCTGCTCCTGCATCTGCTGGGCCTGCTGGAGCAGGGCGTTCATGTCGAAGCCACCGCCGCCCAGGGCGTCGAAGGGGTTCTGGGTCATGGTGCGGTCACCTCGTGGCTGAGTGGTCTGCTGGGTCGGGGGGAGCTCACTGGTTGGGGATCTCCTCGATGATCTTCGCGCCCAGCTCGCGGGCGAGCAGGTCGGCCCCCCCGAGCTCGTCGGAGTCGGCGTCGAGATCGTCGGGATGCGCGTCGGCGTCGGCCGCGGCCAGGTCGGGGCCGCGGTCGGTAGCGGCTCCGGCCGGGCGGGTGCTCTTGATCGCCTCGCGGGCCGCCTCCACGGAGACCGGGCCCGGCAGGTCCCGGGCGGGGCTCACCGGCGTGGCCGGCCCGGCGGGGTCAGCGTCGTCGCTCACCCAGGCCGGCGGCCCGTCGGGCTCGGCACGCTGGGCGGCGGGCTCCGGCGACGCCGGCCTCGCCGGCTCAGGGGTGGGCGCCGGTGGCGGCGGGGGTACGTCGGCGGAGGCACCCGGGTCGACGATCGTCTCGACCCTCCAGTCGGTCCCGACGACGTCGATCGCGGCCTGGCGGACGATCTCGGGCGAGCCGCCGTTGTCGAAGGAGTCGCGGGCGCCGGCGTTGGAGAAGCCGAGGGTCAGGGTCACGGCGTCGACCGCGACGACCTGGGCGTGCTGGGTGAGGTGGATCCAGGTGACCCGTCGTCGCTGCTTGGTCGCCTCGACGATGTCGGGCCACAGGCGGCGTATGTCGACGAGCGACAGCACGCTCGTGCCCGCGGCCGCCGGCTCCGGGGTCGGCTCCTGCTCCTGCGGCACCTGCGGCTGCTCGGGGACGACCTCGACGGGCCGGGCCGGGGCCGTCGGAGCGGCCGTCGGTGCGGCCGGCGGAGGGGCAGGCGCGGGTTCGGGCGTCGGGGTCGGCGGCTCCGGATCCCGCGGGGCCGGGTGCGGCTGGGCCGGGCGGTCCTGGACCGGCGCAGCGGCGCGCGGTGGGGCAGGTGCGGCCGCCGGCCCGCCGGTCGGGGAGCCGGTGATGGCGGCGCGGCGCTCGAGCCGGTCGAGCCGCGCGAGCACGCCGTCGGTGGAGTGGTCGGCGCCCGGCAGCAGCACGCGCGCGCAGATCAGCTCGAGCAGCAGCCGTGGGGCCGTGGCGCCGCGCATCTCGGTCAGGCCGGTGGCCACGAGGTCGGCGGCGCGGCTGAGCTCGGCGGACCCGAACCGGGCGGCCTGGGCCACCAGTCGCTCGCCCTGGTCCTCGGAGACGTCGATCAGCCCGGTGGCCGGCGCGTCCGGCACCGCCGAGACGATGACCAGGTCGCGCAGCCGGCGCAGGAGGTCCTCGGTGAACCGGCGCGGGTCCTGGCCGGTCTCGATCACCTTGTCGACGACCCCGAAGACCGCCGAGCCGTCGCCGGCGGCGAACGCGTCGACGACCTCGTCGAGCAGGGTGTCGGGGGTGTAGCCGAGCAGGCCGCTCGCGAGCGCGTAGGTGACGCCCTCGGGCCCGGCGCCACCCAGGAGCTGGTCGAGCACCGACAGGGTGTCGCGGGCCGACCCGGCGCCGGCGCGCACGAGGAGGGGCAGGGCCGCCGGCTCGATGCTGACGCCCTCCTGGACGCAGAGCTCGGACAGGTAGGACGACAGCAGCCGCGGCGGGATCAGCCGGAACGGGTAGTGGTGGGTGCGCGAGCGGATGGTCGCGATGACCTTGTCGGGCTCGGTCGTCGCGAAGATGAAGCGCAGGTGGGGCGGCGGCTCCTCGACCAGCTTGAGCAGGGCGTTGAAGCCCTGCGTGGTCACCATGTGTGCCTCGTCGATGATGTAGACCTTGTAGCGGCTGCGGACGGGCGCGAAGAACGCCTTCTCCCGCAGGTCGCGCGCGTCGTCGACGCCGCCGTGGGAGGCCGCGTCGATCTCGATCACGTCGATCGAGCCGGGGCCGCCGCGGGCCAGGTCGCGACAGCTGTCGCATTCTCCGCACGGGTCGGCCACCGGCGCGAGGTCACAGTTGAGGGCCCGCGCCAGGATGCGCGCGGACGTCGTCTTGCCGCATCCGCGCGGACCGGAGAAGAGGTAGGCGTGGTTGACCCGGTTGTTGGCCAGGGCCACCCGCAGCGGCTCCGTCACGTGCTCCTGCCCGATGACCTCCTGGAAGGTCTCGGGTCGGTAGCGGCGGTACAGCGCCAGGGGGGACTCCACGCCAGAACACTAACCACCGCTGCCGACACCCGGTAGCGGGGCGGCAGCGGGCCGTTCCCCTCATGCCCGGACGTCCGAGCTGGCTCGGGCGTCCGGGCATGAAAAGGCCCCCCATGCACCCGGCAGAGCTCGCCGACCCTTGCTGCCTTCCGGCCCTGGGGGAGTTGAGCAAGATGCCGCCACACGGGGGGTTGTCCCGGAGTCTAGGCGATTTCATCCGACCCCGAACCGCCGGGTAGGGTCTCCGACGGAGGATTCGCCTAGTGGCCTATGGCGCTCGCTTGGAAAGCGGGTTGGGTGTGAAAGCCCTCAGGGGTTCGAATCCCCTATCCTCCGCCAGTGCCAGGTCCATGACCTGCGAGAACGCCGACCGTCGCCTGACCTCAGGCAGGTCGGCGTTCGTGGTCTCCGGGCTCGTAGCCTCGGTCGCCGTCGCGGTCTGCCGGACCAAGACGCACACAGAACGTCGTGCCTCCCCCAGGCGCGGTCTCGATCCAGATGCGTCCGTGGTGCCGCTCCACGATCTTGCGGCAGATGGCGAGGCCTACTCCGGAACCGGCCTCATCGTGGGTCTCGTGGCCACGCTGGAACATCGCGAAGATGTGATCGCGCTCCTCGACCCGGATTGCTTCGCCGTTGTCCGTGACTCGGATGACCGGGTCAGGGCTGTCCGGGTCACAGGTGGCGTCCACGACTACATGTGCGACGCGGTCGGCTGGGACGTACTTGAGAGCATTTCCCAGAAGGTTGGCGAACAGCTGTCCGAGCAGGGAGGCATCCCCGTTCACGGTGGGGAGCTCTTGGACGTCGATGGTTGCGGCTCGGCCGTTTATCGACCGCTGTTCGTCCCAGGCGCGACGGACGAGCGGGTTCAGGGCTACGGGGGCGGTTTCCCGCGGTTGGTCCACACTGGCGAACGCCAGGATGTCGTCGATCAACGTCGACGCCCGGTGTGAAGAGGCCTGGAAGCGTTGGGCGAACTCGGGCAGGCGGGCGTCGTCCTCTCCGGTTCTCCAAGCCGTCACCATGAGATCGGCAAAACCGTTGATCACTGTGAGGGGCGTGCGTAGATCGTGGGCCACGAGTGCAGCGAAGTCGGACAGGTCTGCGTTGGCCTGCCTGAGCAGCTCCTCGGCGAGCTTGCGGTCCGTGATGTCGCGGACGAAAGCATGAACGTCCAGGGACTCACTGGCATCCACGGACCACACGGTGAGGTCCACGTCCAGCCGATGG
>JBAZRQ010000051.1:0-8406 GCA_041662925.1 Nocardioides sp.
GAAGCCAGGCCGCCCGCGGCGGTAGCGCACGCCCTTGACGTCGTGCTCCCAGTGGTAGCCGGCGTAGCCCTTGTTGTCGGGGCTGATCAGGCGGTTGGTGTTGGGCAGCGACGTGCCGTGGGTCGGGAACCAGCTGATCGCGCCGACGTCGGTGCGGCCCTGCCGGAACCGGAGCACCGTCATCGCAGGGTCGATGGCGTCGGGGTAGTGGTCGCGGTCCCGCTTCGGGTTCAGGTCAAAGGAGCCCCGAGAGCGGTTGACACTGGCGTTGTGCAGTGTGCCCCGGCCGACCAGGATCGAGCCGCGTCGCAGGTCGGAGTGCGCGGCGGAGATCGCCTCGACGACGCCGTCCACGAAGGCGTCGAAGCTCTGCTGCTGGAACCCCATGATCGACAGGTTGTAGGCGAGGTAGTGCGAGCAGCCGCCGGGTGCGGCGTGCGTGTGCGTCGCGGTCAGGCTCACGTTGCCCAGGTGGTACGCCGAGCCGTGACGCTCGGTCAGCCGCGCCAAGACCGCGCTGTGTACCGCCATCGGGAGGATGGCCTGGTCGACCAGGCACCAGGCGACGCGGTTGCCGGAAGCTGGGTCGACGACGACGAAGGCGCGGGCCCAGAGGCGCTGGTGGATGCCGGCGGTGGTCTGCTGCGGCATCGAGTAGCCCATCATCCCGAGGTCGGCGGCCGGCCCGGTGATGTCGGACATGCCCCGCCCGACGAGATAGTTGTTGTCGGCCGCTGCCCAGGCCGGTCCCGCCGTCACCTGGCCGATCCCGGCGACGGCCATGCTCGCCAGCCCGGCCTGGAGGACCCCGCGACGGCCCAGGCCAAGTCGTGGGCCGAGTGTCGGGTCGGGGCTCGCGGACGGGGTCTCACACATGGGGCGGCTCCTGGGTCAGGGTTGCTGGTTCAACGCCGCGCCCCGCGCCCCGTTATGGCTCCTCGCTGGCTCGTGTGGATCCGGGCTGCAGATCCAACGCCTGCGCGCGTGGTTGGCTGGGAGCATGCCCTGTCGGTGTGGTCGCCTGGTCGCGGGTCTGCTTCTCGTTGCCGCTGCCCTCGCCGTTGGACGATGGCTCGGGCAGGCGGTCCGGCGCCGGTTCGGGCTGCCGCCCCGGCGCCCGGAACTCCGGCCTGCGGACGCCGCAGATGTGGTGCTCGAGGGCGCCAACGGTCGGACGCTGCGCGGCTGGCTCTTCAGCTCAGGGCGCTCCCGGTCCCCTGCCGTCGTCGTGATGCACGGCTGGGGTGCGAGCGCCGGCGACATGCTGCCAGCAGCTCGCATGCTCGCCGACGCCGGATTCCGCGCCCTCGTCATCGATGCGCGTGGCCATGGCCGAAGTGACAGTGATGACTTCGCCTCCATGCCTCGCTTCGCCGAGGACGTCGAGACGGCGGTTGCCTGGCTGCGCCGACAGCCGTACGTCGACCCCGGTCGGATCGCACTTCTCGGGCACTCCGTCGGAGCCGGGGCCTGCCTGCTGGCCGCCAGCCGCGACCCGCACATCGCCGGCGTCGTCAGCATCTCCTCGATGGCGCACCCCGGCCAGTTCATGCACGCCGCTCTGGTCCGCCAAGGCGTCCCCCGAGTCCTGGCGAGCGGCGCGCTGCGCTATGTCGAACGGGTGATCGGCCACCGCTACGACGACTTCGCGCCGGTTCGAACCATCAGGGGCATCCAGGTCCCCGTGCTGCTGGTGCACGGAGACGCCGACGCCACCGTGCCCGTGTCGGACGCACGGCAGCTTCAAGATGCCCACCCGACACAGACCCGGCTGGTCGTCGTGCCCGACGCCGGACACGACGACCTCGAGGCACTTCAGAGCGTTGCCGATCAGGTGGTCGCCTTCCTCCAGGCAGTCATGGGCTCACCCGGGGTGCCCGGAGCTGCCCAACGGCCGTGAGCTGATTGCCTCAGCAACGAGGTGGCCGATCCGACCGGCACGATGGAGGACCACGACCGCGAGGGCGGCGTACACCACGAGTGAGGCCGCGCTCCGAGTCCGCCACCGCACTGGGCTACCTGGCGGTCTCCGGCGAGGTGGACTGGTCGCCCGACGACTCGGCCCCGTTCTCGGGGATCGAATCGGGTCGTCTCACCTCACCCTCCACCTCCAGATGGCCGGGGTCGGGTCGACGTTGCCGGCGGCGTCGATGGCCCGCACCCGGAACGTGTGCCTGCCGGGCCTGACCCTGACCTGGTACGGCGAGCTACAGGTCTTCCAGGGCTTGCCGTCCACCTTGCACTTGAACCTGCTGCCCCGCTTGCTGGACTTGAAGGCGAACTTCGCCACCCGGTTGGACGTCTGATTCCGGGGGTGCTTGGTGATGGTGGTGTTCGGCGCGGGGGTGTCGGATACAACCACCGACTCGCACAGCTGGTTCCCGTCGCCACCGATGATGTCGCGCCGGTCTGCTTTGAGCGCGTCGGCTCCGCCACCGCAGTTGATCGCGTCGACGATCCCGTCGGCGGAGAAGATCTTGTCGTTGCCGTTGTTGAGGCAGCAGCCGGTGTAGTCGCCGAACAGGTTGTCGGCACCGCGGTCCCCGGTGACCTGGTCGTTGCCCCCGCCTCCATAGACGGTGTCGTCCCCGTCCCCTCCGAAGAGCACGTCGTCGTCGGAGTTGCCGTCGATGCGGTCATTGCCGGCTCCACCTCTGATGGTGTCCGCGCCCCAATAGCCGTCGAGGTTGTCGGCCGCCGCAGTCCCGCTGATCGTGTCGGCCCCAGGCGAGCCCACCACGATCTCGAAGTCGGAGTGGAGGTTGTCGCCCTCACCACTGGTGCCGTCGTTGGCGACGTTGTCCATGCTCAAGGCCATCCCACCGCCGCTGTGGTCCGAGAACCACACCTTGTCGATCCCGGGGCCGCCGATCATGTTGTCGGCGCCCTGGTCGTCGTCGAAGTTGCCGATGACGTCGTCGCCGTTGCCGCCGTCCTCGACATCGTTGCCGTAGTTGCCCGCGATGGCGTCGTTGCCGTCCTGGCCGCGCAGCGTGTCGTTGCCGGAGTTGCCCCCGAGGGAGTCGTTGCCCGCTCCGCCGTTGGCGGACTCGTTTCCGATGCCGCCGCGGAACTGATCGTTGCCGCCCCCGAGCGTGGCCGAGCCACCGCCGGAGGCCATCTGCACGACGTCGTCGCCAGAACCGCTGGTGGAATTGATGACGGTGTTGCAGTTGGTGTCGCCCTGCATGGTGTTGCCGCCGTCACCGAAGTTGACCGTGATGACGCCGTAGCAGACGCCGTCCATGTAGAGGGTGTCGTTGCCCGGGCCGAACGTCACGTTCAGGTCGTCTACGTCAGCGGCCCAGCAGTGCACGTACTGGTCAGGAAGCCCCACGGGATAGTCCGCCGAGCAGTCGGCGGGCCAGCTGGAAAATCCTTCGCCCGGGAGGCGGAAGGTCACGGTGGGATCGCCGAACAGCGTCGAGTAGCCCAGATAGATCGTGGCCGGGGCCGCCGTCGCGTTGATCACGAGGGCGCGACCGTCGCGCGTGATGCTGGCCGTGGCGGCAGCCTGCGCCGGCACGGCAGCGACCAGGGACGCAGCCAGGGCCAGCGCGAACGCGGCGGCGACGTGGAAGGGGCGAAGGGACGGTCGTGTGGCCCACATGCTTCTGCACTCTAGGACTGCAGGGACGACTCGTATAGGGCCCGTTGTGACTAGTTGGCGGCCTCGCCGAGCTTCATCATGAGCGAGTCCCCCGCCTCCTGAAGTAGGGCGTCGGTGAGGTAGGACTTCTTGCCGCGTCGCACAGTCTCTTCGACACGGGTCAGCCAGGTCTGGATGTGGAGCAGTTCCTTGGCGGCCTTGAGCTCCATCAGAGCAGCACCGCTTCGCGTCGAATGTCATCATCCAGCTTCGGCTTCAGGCCCCCGTAGTCGACCAAGTCGATCTCACGGCCGAGCACCCGCCCTATCCGCTGCTTGAACTTGATGAACCCGAACGACGACGTCCCCTCCGGCGCCTCAACCAGCAGGTCGATGTCGGAGCCCGGATGCGCCTCACCGCGAGCCACCGACCCGAAGACGGCGAGTCTCCTGTAGCCCGACACTTCGGCAAGACGCCTCAGGACGGGGCCTAGCGACTCCGCCGGGGGCGCGGCGCGATGGTTGCGCCAACAGAAGTGGCCCTCACAGTCACTGTGAGGGCCACTTCAACTTGTAGCGGGGGGACCGCTCAGACCTGCGCTCGTCCTGTTGACCGTCCCCGCTCCCCTGCGGCGCTTGGCGTCTGCCCAGGCATCTGCCACCTCTTCGTCATGACCGGATCGAACCACACGGCCAGGACACGGTCGCGGCGCACGGAACTGCCGAGAGATCCGGACATCGCGTCGCCGCCCAGTGCGGGGTGGGCATCCTGTCGAGGGTGTAGTAGCCGTCGGGCGCCTTCTGGCCGGCGACGGCGCAGGTCACCGCGTCCCCCATGAGGAAGACCCTGACCCCGCGTGCCTGAGTCGACCGTCACCCGTCCTGTCCATGCTCAAACATCCCCGGGTCGACGGTCAGGCCGCGCCGCTCTCGATGGGTATGCCTGCGAGGCGCCACTCGAGGACCCCGTCGGTGGCCCGGCTGGCTTCGAGTCCCTCGGCGTTGAGCAGTCGGACGGCGTCGTGGGCCAGCACGCAGTACTGGCCGCGACAGTAGGCGACGACCTCGTGGTCGTGGGGCAGCTCCCCGATCCGCGCGGCCAGCTCCTCGAGGGGGATGTGGATCGCTCCGGGAAGGTGTCCTGCGACGTACTCCGGCTCGGGCCGGACATCGAGGATGACGACGTGGCCGTCGGCGAGTCGCCGTAGGAGTTCGTCGGTGTCGACGGCGGCGGTGTCCTCCGGACCGAGGTAGGCGCGTCGTGCGAGCTCGGTGTGGGGGCGGTGGGTCTGCGCCACCCGGCGCAGGTGGTCCCAGAGTCGTGCGACGTCGGTGCCCGCGAGCGAGTAGTAGATCCGCTTGCCGTCACGGCGGGACTCGATGAGTCCTGCCTCTCGCAGCGTCTGCAGGTGCGCGGAGCAGGTGCTCATCCCGAGGGCGGCCGCCTCGGCGAGGCTCTCGACGCTGCGGGGCCCTTGGCTGAGGAGGTCGAGCAGCTCGAGTCGCTTGGGGTTGCCGAGGACCTTGCCGACGGCTGCGAACTCGGCGAACAGCGCGTCCTTCCTGGCCCGGTCACCCACGCCCGGCCACCTTCCTGGTCGCCACCTCTGGTCGGTGGTGGGTCTCGTACATGCGCAGGGCGACGACGAGGCCGGACACGGCAGTGAGTCCGGCGACGGTCCAGACGGCGGCATCGACGCCCAGGGCGTCGGCGACGATGCCGGCCAGCAGCGCCCCGACAGCGAAGCCGCCGTCGCGCCATAGCCGGTAGACACCGACCGAGCGGGCACGCCAGGCGGGATGGGCCACGTCGCCGATCGAGGCGAGGAGCGTGGGGTAGACCATCGCCGTGCCGGCACCCAGCAACATGGCCGCGACTGCCCAGAGGGTGAACGAATCGGCGAGCGCGATCAGCGCGAGGGCCACGGCCTGGAGCCACATGCCTGCGGCGATGAGCCACTTCCTGCCCCATCTGTCGGAGAGCGCTCCGGTGACGAGCTGCCCGACGCCCCACACGGCCGGGTAGAGGGCGGCGAGGATGCCGATCTTGCCGACCGGGAGTCCGGCGCTGGCGAACAGGATCGGGAACAGGCCCCAGGCGAGGCCGTCGTTGAGGTTGTTGACCAGGCCGGCCTGGCTGGCCGAGGACAGTGCGGGCTCCTTGAAGCTGGTCTGCATGAACACCTGGCCGTTGGTGAGCTCGCCGTGGAGGTGGTCGTGCTTGCCGTCGGCGCGCGCGACGTGCCCGGTGGCTTCGAGGCGAGCGTGCTCGCGGGTCTCCTTGACGCCCAGGGTCGACAGGCCGAGGCCGAGGGCGGCGAAGGCGATGCCGAGGAAGAACGGCTCCGGACGGAGTCCGTACGACTCGGCGATGTACCCGGTGGCCAGGGCGGTGCCCGCGACGGCGGCGTAGCCGGCGGCCTCGTTCAGGCCCATGGCCAGACCGCGCCGCGCCGGTCCCACGAGGTCGATCTTCATCACCACGGTCGTGGACCAGGTCAGGCCCTGGCTGACGCCCAGCAGCACGTTGGCGACGATGATCCAGGTCCACGACGGCGCCCAGATGAGCATGAAGGGCACCGGTACGGCGACGAGCCAGCCGGCCACCAGGACAGGCTTGCGGCCGAAGCGGTCCGACCAGGTGCCGGCGAAGTAGTTGGTGGCGGCCTTGGCGATGCCGAAGGCGAGGATGAAGCTCAGCCCGGCGGTGTAGGCGGTGAGACCGAACTCCTCCTGGCCGAGCAGCGGGAGCACGGTCCGCTCCTGGCCGAGCATTCCGCCGACGAGGGCGTTGACCACGACCAGCAGGGTGAACTGCGCGGCGTTCTGCCTCAGCCCGAGCTCGATGTGGCGTCCGGTGTCGGCGGAGCGGGTGGCGGCGTTCATCGGCCGGTCTCCAGCGCCCGGGCGGTCGTGTCGGCCCAGTCCTGGGGGCCGCCGTCGAGGACGGTGATGTGGTGGTGGCCGGCGCGCGCCAGGAGGCTGGCCGCGCCCATGGCGCGTTCCCCGTGCCCGCACATCACCACCAGCGGCTCGTCCGGCAGGTCGGAGGCCCGGGCGATCAGCGCGCCGAGCTCGGTGCTCTCGGCGCCGGGAACGTGCCCTGCCTGGTACTCACCACTCTGTCGGATGTCGAGGACCCGGGCGCCGTCGAGCGCCTCCGGGCCGGCGACCCGGATCGAGCCCGTCGGCTGGTCGGCGGCCGTCCAGGCGGCGACGCCGCCGTCGAGCTCCCCGGTGAGCTGGTCGTAACCGATCTTGCGGGCCTGCCAGATGATCTCGGTCGGATCCTGGTCCGGGTTCCGCACGACCACGATCGGCTTGTCGGCGTCGATGAGCCAGCCGAGCCAGGTTGCGAACACCGGCCGCAGCGGGATCGACACCGACCCGGGAACATGGCCGGCACCGAAGTCCGCCAGCGGGCGGACGTCGACGATCTGTGTCCCGGCCGTGATGAGCCGGGCCACCTCGGCTGCCCTGAGGGCGTGGAGGGTGTCACCCTCGACCGCGGCGGGACCGCGTCGGTTGATCTCACCCAGTCGCAGGAAGTACGGCGGGAACGTGCCCAGCGAGTCGAGCAGCTGCGCGACGAAAGCGTCCTCGGACTCGGCCCGCAGCAGGGTGTTCGTGGCCCGTTCGGTGCCGATCGTCGACGTCCGCTCCGCACCCGGGGGTGCGGAGCAGAAGGAGCCAGCCCCGTGGGTGGGCCACACCGCGACGTCGTCGTCGAGCCGCGCCAGGCGCCGCAGGGACCGGTACTGCGCGCGGGCCAGCTCCTCGGTGCGGTCCGGCGACACGAGGTCCGTGCGGGCCGCGGAGCCCACGATGAGCGAACCGCCGGTGAACACGCCGAGCGTCCGTGAGTCGTCCAGCAGCTCGTAGGCCATGTGCTCGTGCGTGTGCCCCGGGGTCGCCAGCGCACGCAGCCGCAGACCACCCAGATCGAGCTCGTCACCGTCGGCGAGACCCGTGTGCGGGTACTCCCGCTGCCCGGACGCCGAGGCCAGCACCTGCGCCCCCTGCGCGCGTGCGAGCTGCACTGCACCGGTCAGGAAGTCGGCGTGCAGGTGGGTGTCCGCGGCGTAGGCCACCGTCAACCCACGGCGTTGCGCCGCGTCGTACAGGGAGCGGAGATCACGACTGGCATCCACCGCCAGGGCGCGGCCGTCGTCCAGGTCGAGGAGGTAGGCGGAGTTGCCCAACCCCTCGTCGATGAGCGGGATGACGCTGATGTCGCCCACGAGGGCCACCTCCAAGGACGAGTCGAACGAACGCCCAGACTCTACTTCATTCCATAGAACAATGGAATGAAGTAAGTCCTCGATCGCCTCTCAGCCGAGCAGGGGTGGTCCAGTAGTCCCAGCAGCGTTCGGTGATGAGCGTCGCGACCGCCACGAACGTCAGCGCGATGAGGGTGGGCTGGTAGCGACTCACGCTCAGGAGGCTGCAGTGACCCGTCGTGAGCCGCGCGCAGCACGTCTTTCTATGCCGCGATTCGGACGTTGGGCCGAGATGGTTGCGCACATGCGAGAGGCCCTCACAGTCAGACTGTGAGGGCCTCTCGGATTTGTAGCGGGGGCAGGATTTGAACCTGCGACCTCTGGACGCCGCCCGCGTCGCCATCGCGCTAGAGAGTGCTTTGACCAGGCTTGCTGACATGGGCCGTGACCTGCACGAACGTCCGGCAACGGAACATCCTCGGACCCCGAGTTCTTGACGCCGTGCGTGCTCGTCTGACGGCTTGCGCTCGCGTTTTCGGGACATATTCGCGACACGACTCGAATCTCTCGATAGTGCCCCCAAGTCCTAGCTGCCAGG
>JBAZRQ010000052.1:0-6815 GCA_041662925.1 Nocardioides sp.
CGTCGCCGGGGTCGATCATCGCCGCGAACGCCGCGTAGATCGCCTGCTTGCCGCCGTTGGTGACCAGTACCTGGTTGGCCGCGATCTCGAGGCCGCTGTCGCGCTTGGTCTTCGCGACGATCGCAGCCTTGAGCTCCGGCAGGCCACCGGCGGGGGTGTAGCGGTGGTTGCGGGGCTCCCGGCAGGCCTTGACCGCCGCCTCGACGATGTAGTCGGGCGTCGCGAAGTCGGGCTCGCCGGCACCGAAGCCGATCACCGGCCGGCCCTCGGCCTTGAGTGCCTTGGCCTTGGCGTCGACCTTGAGCGTGGCCGACTCGGCGATGGCGCCGATCCGGTGGGAGACCCGGCGGTCACGCGGGTTGCTGGCGGAGGGCTGAGGTGCGGACGCGTCAGACATGTCTGCCATCGTAGAGGCGTCGCCCACCGGGTCTCACCCGAGATAGCGCCGGGATCGCGCCGGGATCGGGCCGGGATCGGGCCGGTGCCGGAGGCGTTTGGACGTGGCCTTCTGCTTCCCCGTAGACTCCACCTTTGGTGGTTTCCACATGCTTTCGCGCGCCCGGAGTCCGGGTGTCTCGAGTGGGACTCGCGGAGGGCACTAGCTCAACTGGCAGAGCATCGGTCTCCAAAACCGAAGGTTGGGGGTTCAAGTCCCTCGTGCCCTGCAGAACAGCACGAACCAGTAGTAGCCAGAGATAGCCAGCAACACTGCAGTGACAGGCAGCATCAGCTTGACGACAGGTCGACCAAGGCCTGCATGACGAAGGAGAGGTGAGGGCGGTGTCGGACAGCAAGGCAGTCGGCGGTTCCCGCGACAGCAAGGCCCCGAAGCGCACCAGCCTTCCGACGTTCTACCGGCAGGTCATCGCAGAGCTGCGCAAGGTCGTCTGGCCGACGCAGGAGCAGCTGATCACCTACTTCATCGTGGTGATGGCGTTCGTGATCGTGATGATGGCTCTGATCTCGGCCCTCGACCTCGGGCTCGGCAAGCTCGCCTTCGCCGTGTTCACCGGCGGGGAAGACATCTGACCCAGCCGTCACGGCCAGGTCAGCAGCACGAGCCAAGAGCACAACCAACGCACAAGGTGATGGAGCAACACGTGTCGGAGCAGTACGAGCAGGTCGAGACCGAGGAGACGCCGGCGGACGCCGAGGCGACTCCCGTGGCCGACGAGGTGACCTCGCCGGACGCCGTCGAGGACACCGACGCAGCAGCAGACGTCGACGAGACGCCCGCGGACGACACCGAGATCCCCACCGAGGTCGACTCCGACGAGACGCCCGAGGGTGACACCGAGGACGACGCCGACGCCGTTGAGGGCGAGGCCGACGAGGCCGACGAGGCCGACGAGGCCGACGAGGACGCGGAGGTCGACCCGCTGGAGGCCTTCCGCGAGGAGCTGTGGGCCAAGCCGGGCGACTGGTTCGTGGTGCACACCTACTCCGGCATGGAGAACCGGGTGAAGTCCAACCTGGAGAACCGCATCATCTCCCTCAACATGGAGGACTACATCCACGAGATCGTGGTCCCCATCGAGGACGTCGTCGAGATCAAGAACGGCCAGCGCCGCACCCGCACCAAGCCCTCGCTGCCCGGCTACGTCCTGGTCCGGATGGACCTCACCGACGAGTCCTGGTCGGCGGTGCGCCACACCCCGTCGGTGACCGGCTTCGTCGGCCACAGCCACCAGCCGGTGCCGCTGAGCATGGCCGAGGTCGAGAACATGCTCGCGCCGAGCGTGATCGCCAAGGCCGAGGCCGAGGCAGTCGCCGCCGGCACACCCACCAAGGGCGGCTCCACGACTGCGAAGAAGCAGATCGAGGTCGCCGACTTCGACATCTCCGACTCGGTCATGGTTGTCGACGGTCCGTTCGCCACGCTGCACGCGACGATCACCGAGATCAACGCCGAGGCGCAGAGGGTCAAGGCCCTCGTCGAGATCTTCGGCCGGGAGACCCCGGTCGAGCTGAGCTTCAGCCAGATCCAGAAGGTCTGAGAAGTACGCAACACCGAGCACCGCTGATTTCACAACCCGTCGAAGCTGGCGGAGAATGGTGCGGTTGTTCAGCAACTCAGGTGGCAGAGGGCGCCCTACGTCCTCGTCATGACCACAGAACAGGAAGAGAACAGAACAGATGCCTCCCAAGAAGAAGATCGCCGCACTGGTCAAGGTGCAGCTGCAGGCCGGCGCCGCAACGCCCGCCCCGCCGGTCGGCACCGCGCTGGGCCCGCACGGCGTCAACATCATGGACTTCTGCAAGGCCTACAACGCCCAGACCGAGGCCATGCGCGGCAACGTCATCCCCGTGGAGATCACGATCTACGAGGACCGCTCCTTCACCTTCATCACCAAGACGCCGCCGGCCGCCGAGCTGATCAAGAAGGCCGCCGGCCTCAAGAAGGGCTCCGGCGTCCCGCACAAGGAGAAGGTCGGCAAGCTCACGAAGGACCAGATCCGTGAGATCGCCACGACCAAGCTCCCCGACCTCAACGCCAACGACGTCGAGGCCGCGATGAAGATCGTCGAGGGGACCGCCCGCTCCATGGGCGTCACCACCGACTGACTGCCGATCCCGGCACCACCGCACCAACCGAGATTCGTGGCAGGGCCGCGCTGGCCCACGTGACCACACCTGGATAGAGAAGAGAACCAGACATGCAGCGCAGCAAGACCTACCGCGCAGCGGCCGAGAGCTTCGACAAGGACGAGCTCTACGCCCCGCTGACCGCGATCAAGATCGCCAAGTCCGGCAGCAAGAAGAAGTTCGACGAGACCGTCGACGTCGTCATGCGCCTGGGCGTCGACCCGCGCAAGGCCGACCAGATGGTCCGCGGCACGGTCAACCTCCCCCACGGCACGGGCAAGACCGCCCGCGTCCTGGTCTTCGCCAACGGCGACAAGGCCGACGCCGCCCGTGAGGCCGGCGCCGACGTCGTCGGTGGCGACGAGCTGATCGAGAAGGTCAACGGCGGCTGGCTCGAGTTCGACGCCGTCGTCGCGACCCCCGACATGATGGGCAAGGTCGGCCGGCTCGGCCGCGTCCTCGGCCCCCGCGGCCTGATGCCCAACCCGAAGACGGGCACGGTCACGCCCGACGTCGCCAAGGCCGTCTCCGACATCAAGGGCGGCAAGATCGAGTTCCGCGTCGACCGCCACGCCAACCTGCACTTCATCATCGGCAAGGCGTCGTTCGCCGAGGCCCAGCTGGCCGAGAACTACGCCGCCGCTCTCGAGGAGGTGCTGCGGCTCAAGCCGGCCAGCTCCAAGGGCCGCTACCTGCGCAAGGTCACCGTGTCCACCACCATGGGCCCCGGTGTCCAGGTCGACCCCAACCGCACGCGCAACGTCGCCGCGGAGGAGGAGGGCCCGGCCTGACCGGCCCCCTTCCCTGCTGCACCTCGAAGGCCCGTCACCCCGTCCGGGTGGCGGGCCTTCGGCACTCTGGGAGGCTGGCGCCATGCGCTGCGTGATCCTCGACGACTACCAGCAGGTCGCTACGTCGTACGCCGACTGGTCGGAGCTCGACGGCGTCGAGGTGACGTCGCTGACCGAGCATCTCGAGGGGGAGGCCCTTGTCGACGCCCTGGCCGGCGCCACGGTCGCGGTCGTGATGCGCGAGCGGACCTCGGTCACGCGCACGCTGCTGGAACGGCTGCCCGAGCTGCGGCTGGTGGTGACCAGCGGGATGCGCAACGCCGCCATCGACCTGGACGCGTGCCGGGAGCGTCGCGTCGTCGTCTGCGGTACGACGAGCAGGTCGACGCCGCCGGTGGAGCTGACCTGGGCACTGGTCCTCGGGCTGGTGCGCCACCTGAGCACCGAGTCCAGGGCCCTCCGGGAGGGCGGTCCGTGGCAGAGCACCGTCGGCGTGGACCTGGCCGGCTCGACGCTCGGCGTGGTGGGCCTCGGCAAGATCGGGCGCCGCGTGGCCGAAGTGGGGCAGGTGTTCGGGATGGACATCGTCGCCTGGAGCCCTCACCTGACCGACGACCGGGCCGCCGAGGCCGGCGTCCGGCGCGCGGCCAGCCTGGTCGACCTGATGGCCCAGTCCGATGTCGTGACGCTCCACCTCGTGCTCTCCGAAACCACCCGCGGCCTGGTCGGGGAGGCTGAGCTCGCCGCGATGCGGCCGTCGGCGCACCTCGTCAACACCTCGCGTGCGGGCCTGGTCGACACCGGCGCGCTCCTCGACGCCCTGCGCGCCGGCCGGATCGCCGGCGCGGGGCTCGACGTCTTCGACGAGGAGCCGCTGCCGCTCGACCACCCGCTGCGGTCGCTGCCGCAGGTGCTCGCCACGCCCCACGTCGGCTACGTGACCGCCGGCAACTACCGGACCTACTTCACCGAGGCGGTCGAGGACATCGCAGCCTGGCGCGCCGGCTCACCGGTGCGGCTGCTCACCTGACGCGACCCGACACGATTTGGCGCCGCACCCGGACCGCCGTACAGTTCGTACCTGAATCCAGAGACCGCCGGTTGTCAGGGTGCATCAGCACCAGGACCGAAGGCTCCGCAGTGATGCGGGCGGCCCGCGCAGGTGACAGAGCAAGACCCCACGGCTAGCCGTGAAGTCCACGCCCTGAGCTCCTGTGCTCGGGGCGTTCGTCATTTCGACGGACCGGGCGTCGGTCTCCCAGTCCGGAAGGAGACCCATGGCGCGGGCAGACAGGGAAGCCGCCGTCGCGGAGATCGTTGACTCGTTCAACGACGCCGCTGGTGCCGTGCTGACCGAGTACCGCGGTCTCACCGTCAAGGAGCTGCAGACTCTTCGCCGCTCCCTTGGTGAGAACGCCAACTACGCCGTGGTCAAGAACACGCTGGCCAAGATCGCCGCCAACCAGGTGGGCATCTCCGGCTTCGACGACCTGCTCACCGGCCCGACCGCGATCGCCTTCATCCAGGGCGACGTCGTCGAGGCGGCCAAGGGTCTGCGTGACTTTGCCAAGGCCAACCCCACCCTGGTCATCAAGGGTGGCATTCTCGACGGCAACATCCTCGACGCGAAGGAGATCGCCAAGCTGGCCGATCTCGAGTCGCGCGAGGTGCTCCTGGGCAAGCTTGCGGGCGCGATGCTCGCGTCGCTCAGCCAGGCCGTCTACCTGCTCAACGCCCCGCTCGCCCAGGCTGCCCGGCTCGCCGGTGCACTCCAGGCGAAGGCAGAGCAGGACCCCTCGATCCTCGCAGGTGGTGCTGGCACGCCAGTCGCCGCCGAGGAGGCTCCCGCGGCAGAGGCTGAGGCCCCTGCCGAGGAGGCCCCCGCTGACGAGACCGAGGCCGCTGGCGACGAGACCCCCGAGGCTGCTGTCGCAGCCGACGAGGCCCCCGTTGCCGAGGCCGAGACCTCTGAAGAGGGCGAAGCCACCGAGGCCTGATCCAGGCCCTCGGTTACCCACCACCTGAAACCAGGTCCGCCGCCCAACCACGGCGGGCCGCCGAATGGAAGGAACCGCCACCATGGCGAAGCTCAGCACTGACGAGCTGCTCGACGCGTTCAAGGAAATGACCCTCATCGAGCTCTCCGAGTTCGTGAAGCAGTTCGAGGAGACGTTCGGCGTCACCGCTGCTGCCCCCGTCGCGGTTGCTGCCGCCCCTGCTGCCGGCGGCGCCGGCGGTGGCGAGGAGGCCGCTGCGCAGGACGAGTTCGACGTCATCCTCGAGGCTGCCGGCGAGAAGAAGATCAACGTCATCAAGGAGGTGCGCGCCCTGACCTCCCTCGGCCTGAAGGAGGCCAAGGAGCTGGTCGAGGCCGCGCCGAAGGCTGTCGTCGAGAAGGTCGACAAGGCCACCGCGGAGAAGGCCAAGGACGCCCTCGAGGGCGCCGGCGCCACCGTCACCCTCAAGTGACCCGCCCGCTCGCCGGAGGCTGACGCCAGCTCCGTCGGGCACGCACTGCCGCTGTGGGCGGCCACCTCGCAAGGGGTGGCCGCCCACAGTGCTATTTGCGCTCCCACCCGGCGGCCGGTTAGTCAGCCCGTCGCAAAATTTCCGCAGGTGACCCGGCCTGTCACGCGTTGGTCTCGGTAGTTGTCCAGTGAGTGACGGAGACGACAAAGCCGCGTAACCTCGCGCCGGTAACTCCGTTGTTACTGGCGAGTGCGATTGTGCGCCGCGACACATTCGCATGGGACCGACCGACGGGTCGGGTCGAGGGAGAGAGACGACATGGGCGTAGAGATCAAGGTCGACGACCTGAGCAAGTCCTTCGGCAAGCAGCTCATCTGGGGTGACGTCACGCTGACCATCCCGGCCGGAGAGATCTGCGTGATGCTCGGTCCCTCGGGCACCGGCAAGTCGGTCTTCCTCAAGACGCTGATCGGGCTGCTCAAGCCCGACAAGGGGTCCATCCTGATCGAGGGCACCGACATCGCGAGCTGCTCCGAGAAGGAGCTCTACGAGATCCGCAAGCTGTTCGGGGTGCTCTTCCAGGACGGCGCGATGTTCGGCTCGATGAACCTCTACGACAACGTCGCCTTCCCGTTGCGCGAGCACACCAAGAAGACCGAGTCCCAGATCCGCGACATCGTCATGGAGAAGATGGACCTCGTCGGTCTGCTCGGTGCCGAGGACAAGCTGCCCGGCGAGATCTCCGGCGGCATGCGCAAGCGCGCCGGACTGGCCCGCGCCCTGGTGCTCGACCCCGAGATCGTGCTGTTCGACGAGCCCGACTCCGGCCTCGACCCGGTCCGGACGTCGTTCCTCAACCAGCTGATCATCGACCTCAACGCGCAGATCGACGCGACGTTCCTGATCGTCACCCACGACGTCAACACCGCCCGCACGGTCCCGGACAACATCGGCCTGCTCTACCACCGG
>JBAZRQ010000052.1:6825-8403 GCA_041662925.1 Nocardioides sp.
TCCTGTCCTCCGAGGAGCCGGTGGTCCGCCAGTTCCTCAACGCCCAGCGCGTCGGCCCGATCGGCATGTCCGAGGAGAAGGACGCCGACGAGCTCGAGGCCGAGCGCGGCCAGGAGCTGCCGCCGCTGCCCCCGATCCCGCTCCAGCAGGAGCCGTCCAACGGCATCCCGCGGCGCAGCCAGCGCGAGCCCGGGGTCTGGTGCCGCGACAACGGCATCACCCCTCCTCCTGGGTCTTTCCAGGAGAACATGAACATGACAATCGGAAGCTGACGGGGGGACGACGACCTCTTGGCATCCACGGCGACGCGGGTTCTCGCTCCCGTCGGCACCGCAGGCAAGCTCTTCGCCTTCGGTCTCGACGTCGGGCGCAGCCTCTTCCGGCGACCCTTCCAGCTGCGCGAGTTCCTGCAGCAGGCCTGGTTCATCGCATCTGTCACCATCGTCCCGACCGCTCTGGTGGCGATCCCCTTCGGCGCGGTCATCGCGCTGCAGGTCGGTGGCCTGATCAAGCAGTTCGGCGCCCAGTCGTTCACGGGCTCCGCCGCCGTCCTGGCGGTGGTGCGCGAGGCGGGACCGATCGCCACCTCGCTGCTGATCGCCGGCGCGGGCGGCTCGGCCATCGCGGCTGACCTCGGCGCGCGCAAGATCCGCGAAGAGCTCGACGCCATGATGGTGCTGGGCATCGACCCGATCCAGCGCCTCGTCGTGCCCCGGGTCCTCGCCTGCATGCTCGTCGCGGTCTTCCTCAACGGGATGGTCAGCGTGGTCGGCGTGGCCGGTGGCTACGTCTTCAACGTGGTGCTGCAAGACGGCACACCAGGGGCCTATTTAGCGAGCTTCACCGCGCTCGCACAGCTACCGGACATCTGGCAGGGCATGGCCAAGGCGCTCGTGTTCGGGCTGATCGCCGCCATCGTGGCCTGCTACAAGGGCATGAACGCCGCCGGTGGCCCCAAGGGTGTGGGCGACGCGGTCAACGAGTCCGTCGTCATCACCTTCCTGCTGCTGTTCATCGTCAACTTCGTCATGAGCGCCATCTACTTCCAACTCGTCCCACCAAAGACGGGTTAGCGCCATGGCATCGATGAAAGCGGTCTACGAGCGACCGCTCAAGACGCTGGACAACCTCGGCGAGGAGCTGGCGTTCTACGTCCGCGCCCTGGCGTGGACGCCGCGCACCGTGCGGCGCTACAAGAAGGAGATCCTGCGGATCCTGGCCGAGGTCACCCTCGGTTCGGGCTCGCTCGCGGTCATCGGCGGCACGGTCGGCGTGATCACGGCGATGTGCTTCTTCACCGGCACCGAGGTCGGTCTCCAGGGCTACGCCGCCCTCAACCAGATCGGCACCGCCGCCTTCTCCGGGTTCGTGTCCGCCTACTTCAACACCCGCGAGATCGCGCCCCTGGTGGCCGGCATCGCGCTGGCGGCCACCGTCGGCTGCGGCTTCACCGCGCAGCTGGGCGCGATGCGGATCTCCGAGGAGATCGACGCCCTCGAGGTCATGGCGATCCCGTCCCTGCCGTTCCTCGTGACCACCCGGATCATCGGCGGGCTGATCGCGATCGTCCCGCTCTAC
>JBAZRQ010000053.1:0-8372 GCA_041662925.1 Nocardioides sp.
GTACGGAGGTCGGTCTCGGTGTAGGCGGACTCCTCGACCGCGCGCACCCACGCCTTGCCCCACCAGCGCGTCGCGCGGGCGGCGCTGCGTCGGGGCGCGAGGCGCGGGTGGACCACGGGCTGGCCCGTCATGGTCGTCCCATCACGTGCGCCGCAGCGTCACCAGGTCGCGCAGCTCGTCGTTGCCGAGCTCGGTCAGCGCGCCCTCGCCGCGGCCGAGCACGGAGTCGGCGAGTGAGCGCTTGCGGGCGAGCAGCTCGGCGATCTTCTCCTCGATCGTGCCCTGCGTGATCAGCCGGTGCACCTGCACGGGCTTGGTCTGGCCGATCCGGTAGGCGCGGTCGGTGGCCTGCTCCTCGACGGCGGGGTTCCACCAGCGGTCGACGTGGATCACGTGGTCGGCGCGGGTGAGGTTGAGGCCGGTGCCGCCGGCCTTGAGCGAGAGCAGGAAAACGGGCACCTCGCCGGCCTGGAACCGCTTGACCATGGCCTCGCGCTCGCGGACCGGCGTGCCGCCGTGGAGGAACTGGTGGGGCAGCCCGGCCTTGGTGAGGTGGGTCTCGAGAAGCCGCGCCATCGCGACGTACTGGGTGAAGACGAGCGCGGCGCCGTCCTCGGCGAGGACGGTGCCGAGCAGCTCGTCGAGGAGGTCCAGCTTCTCGGAGCGGCCGGACAGCCGGCCAGTGGACTGCTTGAGGAAGTGGGCCGGGTGGTTGCAGATCTGCTTGAGGCCGGTCAGCAGCGCGAGCACCAGACCGCGGCGGGTCTCCTCGTCGGCGCGTTCGATGCGCTCCATGGAGTCGCGCACGAAGGCCTCGTAGAGCACGACCTGCTCCTGGGTCAGCCCGAGCGGGTGGTCGGTCTCGGTCTTGGCCGGCAGCTCGGGGGCGATGCCCGGGTCGGACTTGCGCCGGCGCAGCAGGAACGGGCCGATCAGGTCAGCGAACTGGCGGGCCTTGGTGGGCTCGAGCCCCGACTCGATCGGGCCGGCCCAGACCTTGCGGAACGCGTTGCGGCTGCCGAGCAGTCCCGGGGTCGCCCAGTCGAGGATCGCCCAGAGCTCGGTGAGGTTGTTCTCCACGGGGGTGCCGGTGAGTGCCACCCGGGCGGCGCTGGGGATGCTGCGCAGCGCGCGGGCCGTGGAGGACTGGGGGTTCTTGACGTGCTGCGCCTCGTCGGCGACGACCAGGTCCCAGGCGACGGTGGACAAGGTGGCGTGGTCGACGCGCATGGTGCCGTAGGTCGTGAGCAGGAACCCGCCCTCCCCGTCCGAGCCCGCGAGACCCTCGAGGGAGCGCTGCCCGCCGTGGAAGCGGCGTACGGCGACCCCCGGCGCGAAGCGCTGGATCTCGGCCTCCCAGTTGCCGAGGAGGCTGGCCGGGCAGACGACCAGCGTCGGGCCGGTCGCGCCGGCGTCGCGGCGGTGGAGGTGGAGCGCGATCAGGGTCACCGTCTTGCCGAGTCCCATGTCGTCGGCGAGGCAGGCGCCGAGACCGAGCTCGGTGAGGTCGGCCAGCCAGGTCAGGCCGTGGCGCTGGTAGTCGCGCAGCGTGGCCCGCAGGCGGGGCGACGGCTCGACCGGGTCGCGGGTCGCGGCGGTGAGCAGCTGCTCGCGGACCTCGAGCAGGGAGGCGCCGACGACCACGTGGGTCTCGTCGGCCACGCCCCACTCGTCGGCGGGCTCGAGCTCGACGACGCCGGTCAGCGCGGTCGCGATCGCCTGCACGGGCTTGACCGTGCGGACCAGCCGCTTGCGGGCCTTCTTGGCCATCGCGGGGTCGACGACGGTCCAGTTGCCACGCAGCTTGAGCACCGGAGCCGCGGCGTTGGCGAGCTGGTTCATCTCGTCGTCGGTGAGCGGCTCGCCGTGCAGGGCCAGCTGCCACTTGAAGGCGAACATCGCGTCGGTGGACAGCAGGCCCTTCTGCAGCGGCTCCTCGCGCTTGCCCGACGGCGCCCGGTCGAGCACCGCGGTCGCGGTCAGGTCGCGGCCGAGGCTGCGCGGCCACAGCACGTCGACGCCGCGCTCCTTCAGCGCGCCCACGCCGTGCTCGAGCAGGCTGACCAGCTCGTCGGTGTCGAGGGTGATCTCGTCGGGGACGCGCAGCTCGAGCAGCCGGTCGAGTGGCGGCCAGGCGTCGGCCGCGGCGCGCAGCGCGATGACCGCGTGGGTGCGGGCGCGCTCTCCGAACCCGTGGCTGGGCCGGGGGCCGCCCTCGGTGAACAGCGCCGCCGCGTCGCAGATGTGGAGGTGGTTCTGCTCGTCCTGGACCTGCAGGACCAGGCGGACCGCGCCCGCGACCAGCTCCTCCTCGTCGGCCTCGACCCGCAGCGAGATCGTCACCAGCTGCGGGAGGTCGTGGTCGGGCGTGCTCAGGTGGCGCGCGAGCCGGGCCTGCAGGCGCGCCTCGAACTCGTGGCCGCGCTCGTTGCTCGTGGTCGGTCCGGGGCTGCCCGGTGTGCTCGGCAGGCTCGGCGTGCTCGCGCGGCGGGCGGTCGCCAGCGGCGCCGAGCGGGGCATCGCGTCGCTGACGGCGTCGAGCATCTGGCGCACCAGCGTCTCGGCCTCGCCGCCGGCCAGACCGTCGTACGAACGCGAGCGGGCGAGCATCTCGACCCGGTCGGCGTCGTCGGCATCGAGGGGCCCCGCCCGCCAGCTGTGGCCGACCTGCGCCGGCTCGAACTTGCCGGCGGCGACCAGACGCATGCCGAGCAGCGCGGCGCCGCCCAGCAGCCCGACGCTCGGGTGGACGTCGTCGCGGGCGTGCGCCCTCGTGAGCACCGGGAGCGCGGCGCGGATCGGCAGGGCCACCGTGCGGCGCTCGTCGCTGAACTCGACCACGCCCTCGCGCGGGGGGTCGGCCGGGCGGAACGTCGCCGGTCCGGTGACGGGCACGAAGCTCAAGCTCACCTCGGGGCGTGGGACAGGTCGTGACGACGGGAGGACTCTGACGGTAACGCCCGGCACCGACGGCGCGTTCCCACCGCTCTCCTAGAGTCTGGGCATGAGCATCCTCGACGCACCCCTGGCCAAGCTCGACGGCACCCCGGGCACCCTCGCCGACCTGACCGGCGGTCGCCCCGCCCTCCTCGTCAACGTCGCCAGCAAGTGCGGCCTGACCCCGCAGTACACCGGACTGGAGAAGCTCCAGGAGACCTACGCCGAGCGCGGCTTCACGGTCGTGGGCGTGCCCTGCAACCAGTTCGGCGGCCAGGAGCCCGGCAGTGCCGAGGAGATCGCCGAGTTCTGCTCCGCGACGTACGGCGTGAGCTTCCCGATGTCCGAGAAGGTGGACGTCAACGGCGACGGCCGGCACCCGGTCTACCAGGCCCTGGTCGAGACCCCCAACGAGAAGGGCGAGGCCGGCGACGTCCAGTGGAACTTCGAGAAGTTCCTGATCGGTGCCGACGGCTCGGTCGTCGCCCGCTTCAACCCCGGCATCGAGCCCCACGACCCGATCCTGGTCTCCGCCATCGAGTCGCAGATCTCCTGAGAGCGTCCGGTCGCCGGGATAGTCCCTCACAGGAGGGCGATTCTCGAGCGACTTTCGAGCCGGAATTCGCTCTCCTGTTGGGGACTACCCCGCGAAGCGACCGGTGATGGGCGGGAGGTCAGCGAGGGTCTTGATGCCGGGAGCGGCGGCGACGACGGCGGGTACGGCGTTGGTGACCGGCATCGCGGTGTAGATCATGCCGAGGCCCATGAAGCCCTCCTCGGTCCAGTCGGCCGGGGGCAGGCAGTGGATGACCGTGCGCATGTTGGGCAGGCCGAACACCTGGATGACGTGGCCGTGGGCGAGCGGCTTGGGCGGGGTGACGTGGTCGCCCATGGTCCAGTTGAAGCCCACGCTCACCACGTTGCGCTCCCCGACCCAGCCGCGGTGGTAGCCCATGACGCCGCCGACGGTGCCGGCCGGGATCGTCATGAAGCCGAGGTCGGTGTCCCCGGTCGCTGCCGTGAACTCCACGTCGAAGGTCATCCGGTCGAGCGTCACGCCGAGAGCGTCGGCCATCATCGCCGCCGACTCCGCGAACACCTCGCTCTCCCGCCGTACCGACTCCGCCAGGCCGGGGGTGTCCGGAGCCTGCGAGAAGCCCATCGCGGTCTGGGTGCCCGCTGACTCGTACGTCGAGCAGTCGACCGACTCGGTGATCCGGATCTCGTCGACCCGCTCGCACGAGCCGCTCAGCACCATCCCGACCAGGTTGGTCATCCCGGGGTGGGCACCGCTGCCGAAGATCGTCGACTGCCCCGTCTCACAGGCCTTGCGGATGCGGGCCAGGTCCTCGGGCGACTGCTTGCCGCCGGTGATCCAGGCCGCGCTGGAGCAGACGTTGACGCCGTTCTCCAGCAGCGCGACGAGGTCGTCGATGCTCGGCCACAGCGGGTTGTAGCAGCAGGCGTCCGGCTTCAGCGCCAGCAGGGCGTCGACGTCGTCGGTCCCGAGCACGCCGGTCGGCTCGGGCCAGCCGCACAGCTCGGCCGCGTCGCGCCCCACCTTCTCCGCGCCGTGGGCGTAGACCCCCACCAGCTCCATGTCGGACCGGCCGAGGATCGCGTGCAGCGAGCGCTGCCCGATGTTGCCGGTCGTCCACTGGATCACGCGCAGGGGTGCTGTCATGCGCGCCAGACTAGAACGCGTTCTAGTTGGCGTCCAGGGTCAGCTCTGCAGGGCCAGCACCAGCGGGAGTACGTCGGTCGCGCCGGCCTGGCGCAGGGCGTAGGCGGCGCGGGTGAGCGTCCAGCCGGTCACGACCAGGTCGTCGACGAGGAGCACCGGCCCGGCGGGGACCTCGCCCTGGAGGGCGAAGCGCCGGCCCACGGCCGAGACCCGCTGGGCGGAGTTCATCGCGCCCTGGCCGGGGGCGACGTCGGGGTCGACGATCGCGTAGCGCGCCACGACGGGGACCTTCAGGAACCGCGAGAGCCCGTCGGCCAGGTCGGCGGTGAGCGTCGGGCGGGTCGCCGACTCGACCACGGCGATCGCCTCGACGTGCGGGCGCCAGTCGCCGAGCACCTCGAGCATCGCCTTGACCAGCGGCACCGGAACCGGGCCGTCGCCGGTGTCCGGACGGAACAGCTCGCGCAGGGCCTGGCCGTAGCCCAGGTCGGTCAGCCGCGCCACCGCCCGGCCCTCGGACGCCCCGGTCGAGATCTTGCCCTTGAGGCTGATGCCCATCGACGCGAGCCCGGTGGGCCACATCTTGCGCGGCTCCACCACGACACCCGGCCGCGACAGCCGCGCCTCGGCCTCCGCGACGGCGGCGCCCGAGACGGCGGACGACAGCGTCAGCCCGCCGCAGTTGTCGCAGCGCCCGCACGGCTCGGCCTGCGGGTCGTCGAGCTGGTCGCGCAGGAACCACATCCGGCACTTGTCGGTCGTGAGGTAGTCGAGCATCGCCTGCTGCTCACGCTCGCGGGCCTCGGCCACCCGGCGGTAGCGCTCCTCGTCGTAGGCCCACGGCTGCCCGGTCGACTCCCAGCCGCCGCGGACCCGGCGTACGGCGCCGTCGACGTCGAGCACCTTGAGCATCGTCTCGAGCCGGTTGCGGTTGAGCTCGACGTGGGTCTCGAGGGCAGCGGTGCTCAGCGGCCGGCCCTCCTCGGCGAGCACCTCGAGCGTGCGGCGCACCAGCTCCTCGCGCGGGAAGGCGAGCGAGGCGAAGTAGGCCCAGATGTCGCGGTCCTCGATCGCGGGGAGCAGGACGACGGTCGCGCTCTCCTGGTCGTGGGCGAGCCCGCGCCCGGCACGCCCGACCTGTTGGTAGTAGGCCACCGGCGAGGACGGCGCCCCGAGGTTGACCACGAAGCCGAGCGTCGCGTCGAAGCCCATGCCCAGCGCACTCGTCGCCACCAGCGCCTTGACCCGCCCGGCGATCAGGTCGGCCTCGAGCGCGAGCCGCTCGGTCTGCTCGGTCTGCCCGGAGTAGGCGGCGACGTGGTGGCCGCGCGAGCGCAGGTAGTCGGCGACCTCCTGGGTCGCGGCCACGGTCAGGCAGTAGACGATGCCGGAGCCGGGCTGCTCGGCCAGGTGGTCGGCCAGCCACGCGAGGCGCTGCTGCGCGGTCTTGAGGTTGACGACTCCGAGCCGCAGCGACTGCCGGTCGAGCGAGCCGCGCAGCACCAGCACGCCCTCGCCGAGCTGCTCGCCGACGTCGGAGGTCACCCGCGCGTTGGCGGTCGCGGTCGTCGCGAGCACGGGGATGCCGGTCGGCAGGTCGTCGAGGAGCGTGCGGATCCGGCGGTAGTCGGGCCGGAAGTCGTGGCCCCAGTCGGAGATGCAGTGTGCCTCGTCGACGACCAGGAGCCCACAGGTCGCGGCCAGCCGGGGCAGCACCTCGTCACGGAAGCCGGGGTTGTTGAGCCGCTCGGGGCTGACCAGGAGCACGTCGACCTCCCCGGCGCGGATCGCGTCGTGCGTGGACTCCCAGTCCTCGAGGTTGGTGGAGTTGATGGTGACCGCACGGATGCCGGCCCGCTCGGCGGCCGAGATCTGGTTGCGCATCAGCGCGAGCAGCGGCGACACGATCACGGTCGGCCCGGCCCCCTGCTCCCGCAGCAGCAGCGTGGCCACGAAGTAGACCGCGGACTTGCCCCACCCGGTGCGCTGCACGACCAGCGCGCGCCGCTTGTCGACGGCCAGCGCCTCGATCGCGCTCCACTGGTCCTCGCGCAGGCTGACGTCGTCGCGCCCGACCAGCGCCCGCAGGTGGGCCTCGGCGGCCTCGCGGACCGGACGGCGTACGTCGGTGGTGCTCATGGCCGCATGTCTACCAGCGACCCCGGACGGTCCGGGCGGGGTGGCTCACCCGAGCCAGGCGTCGACCTTGTCGGGGTTGTCCTCCACCCACTTCGCGGCGGCGTCCTCGGGGTCCATCTTGTCCTCGGCGATGTACTTCGCGACCAGGTTCTGGTCGTCGTTGGTCCACTCGAAGGCCTTGACCAGGTCGTAGGCCGGGCTGCCGGACTCAGCGAAGTCCGTGGCCACGATCTTGTCGAGGACGTACTCCGGGTAGTCGCAGGCGACCTCCTCGGGGACCGCGTCGCAGCCCTCGGTGTAGGCCGGCAGCGACACCTTCTCCAGCGGCACCTCGGAGAGGAACCACTGGGGGTCGTAGAAGTAGCCCAGCAGCGGGGTGCGGTTCTCCTCCGCCTTGCGGAACTCGGTGATCAGCGCGGCCTCGCTGCCGGCGTAGACCACCTTGTAGTCCAGGTCGAGGTTGGCCACGAGCGCCTCGTCGTTGGTGACGAACGACGGGTCGCCGTCCAGGAGCTGGCCCTGGCCGCCGGACTCGGAGGTCTCGAACAGGTCGGCGTAGCCGTTGAGGTTCTCCCAGTCCAGGATGTCGGGGTACTCCTCGACCATCCACGGTGGGACGTACCAGCCGATGATCCCGACGTTGCCGTTGGGACCGGCCTCCTGGGCGGTGCCCTCACCCTCGATGTACTTGGCCTTCTCCGCCTCGTGGCCCCAGTTCTCGATGATCACGTCGATCTCGCCGGTGCTCATCCCCTGCCAGGCGACACCCTCCTTGACGTCCTTGTACTCGACCTCGCAGCCCAGCCGGCTCGATGCGACGTAGCCGACGACGTGGATCGAGGCCTCGTAGCCCACCCACGGGTTGACGGCCAGGTCGACCTTGCCGCAGTCGGCACCGCCGTCGGGGGTGTCGGCGCTCTCGATGTCACCCTCCCCGCACCCGGCGAGAAGGGCCAGGCCGAGTCCGGTGGCAGCGGCGACGGCACTCAGGTGCCGTCCGGTTGGTCGTGCCATGAGGTTCCTCTCGTGGGTGCGGCGCGGAGCCGGCATCCTGCTGATGTCTGTGGTGTGGCGCGTCATTGTCGTCCATAACGAGCGGCGGTCCTCCGGGTGACCCGGTCGAGCATGATCCCGAGGGCCACGATGGCGACCGCTGCCGCGAGCCCCTTGCCGAAGAGCTCGGCCTGGGAGAAGCCGGCGACGACGAGGAAGCCGAGCCCGCCCCCGCCGACCAGGCCGCCGATCACGACCATCGACAGCACGTAGAGCAGGCCCTGGTTGGCGGCGAGGACCAGCCCCTCGCGGGCCATCGGCAGCTGCACCCGGGTGATCACCTGCCACCGGCTGCTGCCCATGGAGGTCGCCGCCTCGACGGTGGTCGGGCTGACCCGTCGTACGCCGTCCGCCACGAGCTTGGTGGCCACCGGCACCGCGTAGAGCACGGCGGCGAGGATCGCCGTCAGCCGCGTGGCGCCGAACAGCGCCACCGCCGGCACCAGGTAGACGAAGGGCGGGATCGTCTGGAACGCGTCCAGCACCGGGCGCAGCACGACGTCGGTCCTGCGGCCTCGCCCCATCGCCACCCCCAGCACCAGCGCCACGGCCATCACCA
>JBAZRQ010000054.1:0-8359 GCA_041662925.1 Nocardioides sp.
CGACCCTGCTCGCCCAGCGCCGACCCGCCCCGCGCCCGGTGGAGGCGGTCCCGTCGGCCCGCGCGCCCTCGGCGCACCTCGTCTACTCCTCGGCCACCGGCCAGAGCAGCCCCGGCGACGGCCTCGAGCCGACGGTGACGCCCGACCTCGTCGACGAGGTGTGCGCGAGCGTCCTGAGCACCTGGCTCAACGGCGCCAGCCAGGACCAGATCGCCGCGCTGCGCGGGGCGAGGCCGCTGATCCCGGGCGAGCTCGACCGGGCGCTGCTGACCGACCTGTCGGGGCGGATCAACGTCTACTACGTCGAGGAGGAGACCCGGCGGCTGCTCCGGGAGCGGTTCTGGGTCCAGCTCGAGCGGATCGCAGGTTAACAATCGCTAACCACGCGGCTAGCATGGCCGCATGAGCTATGAGCTGTCCCGTGAGCACGAGGAGTTCCGCCACAGTGTGCGCGAGTTCGCGCAGGCCGAGATCGCGCCCCACGCCGCGCAGTGGGACCGTGACCACCACTTCCCGGTCGACGTCGTGCAGCAGATGGGCAAGCTCGGGCTCTTCGGCCTGACCGCGCCCGAGGAGTACGGCGGCGCGGGCGAGGACGGCGACTTCACGAGCCTGTGCGTGGCGATCGAGGAGATCGGCCGGGTCGACCAGTCGCTCGGGATCACCCTGCAGGCCGGCGTGGGCCTCGGCATCAACCCGATCCTCACCTACGGCACCGACGAGCAGAAGCAGCGCTGGCTGCCCGAGCTGGTCGCGGGCGACAAGCTCGCCGGCTTCGGTCTCACCGAGCCCGGCGCCGGCTCCGACGCCGGCGCCACCCGCACCAGGGCCGAGCTCGACGACGGCGAGTGGGTCGTCAACGGCGCCAAGCAGTTCATCACCAACTCCGGCTCCGACATCACCAGCCTGGTCACGGTCACCGCCCGCACCGGCACCCGCGAGGACGGAAAGGCGGAGATCTCGGCGATCATGCTGCCGGCGGGCACGCCCGGCTTCACGGTCGAGAAGGCCTACGACAAGCTCGGCTGGCATGCCTCCGACACCCACCCTCTCAGCTTCGAGGACGCCCGCGTCCCTGCCGACCACCTCCTCGGCGCCCAGGGCCGCGGCTACGCCCAGTTCCTGGCCACCCTCGACGACGGCCGCGTCGCGATCTCCGCGCTCTCGGTCGGCTGCATCCAGGCCTGCCTCGACATGTCCGTGGCCTACGCGGGGGAGCGGCAGACCTTCGGGGGCCCGATCGGCCGCAAGCAGGGCGTCGCGTTCCAGATCGCCGACCTCGAGACCATGCTCCACGCCAGCCGGCTGCTCACCTACCGTGCCGCCTGGCTCAAGGACTCCGGCGCGCCGATGAAGGACTTCCGCCAGGCGGCCTCGGTGGCCAAGCTCTACGCCACGGAGTCGGCCGTGACCGCCACCAGGATCGCCACGCAGGTCTTCGGCGGCTACGGCTTCATGGAGGAGTACCCCGTCGCCCGGTTCTACCGCGACGCCAAGGTGCTCGAGATCGGCGAGGGCACCTCCGAGGTGCAGCGGATGCTGATCGCCCGCGGTCTCGGTCTGCCGGTGGAGTAGCCCCACCGTTCGTGCAATCCAAACACCCTGGATTAGCATCTGCGCGTGCTTGGGATCTCGGACTCGTCTGCCTCCGTACGGCGGGCGGTGATCGGGCTCGTCGTCGTCGTCGTGGTGGTCCTGGTGGCCCTCAGCCCCACGTTCGGCCGGGCCGAGCCGACGGGCAGCTACCGGCCGGTCCTGGACCCTGACGCGCTGACCAACGGGTGCTACCCGCTGCCCGACGGGGTCACCCTGGACTTCCCCTACCAGGTGCGCACCGACGGTGACGTCACGGTCGACGGCGAGCAGCGCCGCGAGCTCCGGGTGCAGTACGACGTCGTGGACGCCGACGAGGTCGTCGAGAGCCTGACCGCGTCGTTCCGCGATGCCGGCTTCACCACCGAGACCGACTCCGGTGACGAGCTGGTCTTCGAGCGGGCCGACACCGGCACGGTCACGGCCACGGTGGCCCCGCTGGAGGACGTCCCGGACGACTCCATCGTGCGCGGCACGGTCGTCTTCGACCTGCCCTCGATCCCCGTCGCGTCCGACGACCCGGTCTGCGACGACCCGTACTCGACCAAGAGGTTCCCCGACTCCTACGAGCCGGCCGCATGATCGCGGAGCTCGAACGGACCTACCGACGCCTGCCCCGGGGCCGGCTGATCCTGGCCGTCCTGGTCGCCCTCCACGTCGTGCTCAAGCTGGCCCTGCTGCCCAAGATCGGCCACGCACCGCTCGTCGGTGACGAGGCGTCGTACGTCGACGGTGGCCGGGCCCTGTCCAACCTGGTCCGCGACCTGGTCAGCCTCGGCCCCGTCGACTCCGCCGAGCTCGAGCGCAACGTGATCGGCAGTGGCTGGTTCATGCCGGGCATGTCGGTGCTGCTCACGCCTCTGTTCGTGGTCGACCCGGACGCGTCGCTCCTCGTGATCCGGTGCTACCTCGGCGTGCTGAACACGCTGCTCCTGCTGCTGGCCGTGCGCTCGGTCCGTCGTACCTTCGGCGACCTCTACGCGGCGCTGCTGCTGGTCTTCCCCGGCCTGGTGCCGATGTGGCTGGTCTTCTCCTACGGCGCGTGGGGCGACCTGCCGGCGGGCCTGCTGATCGTGATGCTGGTCGCGCACCTGGTCACGATCTTCCGGCAGGTCCGCAGCGGCTCGGCGTTCTCGCTGTGGGAGGGCGCCTGGCTCGGCCTGGTCGGCATCGCGGTCGTCTACCTCCGGTCGAGTGCCACGCTCCTCGTCGGTGGCATGCTCGTCGTCGTCCTCGCCTCTGCGGTGGCGCTGCTACGGCGCCGCGAGCGGCGCCAGGCGGTCGCGGCGCTGGCCGTGGCCGGCGGGGTCTTCCTCGCGCTGCTGGCCCCGTGGTCGATCACGGCCTCGCACAGCCTCGGCGGGCGGGTGGTCACGACCACCTCGGTCCCGGCGGCCCTGGCCAACACGTTCGGCGACTACGACCGGATCTGCTTCGGCGAGTGCGACCCCGGCAGCACCAAGTGGTTCTCCCCGCTGCGCTACGCGCGGGAGGTGGCGCGCGCCACCGACGGCAACGAGGTCGACATCCAGGCCCAGATGTCCAGCTACGCACGCACGGACGTGACACCGCAGAGCTACGCCCGCGACGTGATCGTCAACTTCGGCGCCTACGGCGGTAACCCGGCCGGCTACGTCGACACCATCATGGTGCCCGACGACCACGGGACCGTGACGTTCTGGTTCGTCGCCGTGGTCACCGACGTCATGTGGTTCGTGGCGCTGCTGGCCGTCCTGTGGTCCCTGATGCTGGCCACGCGCCGCTCGTTCGACTCCCAGATCCTGAGCATCGTGCTCAAGCTCGGCCTCGGCTCGCTGTTCTTCCAGCCCTTCGTCCACCTCTCGTCCTCGCGCTACTGGCCGTCGTCAGCGCCGCTCTTCGCACTCGCGCTGGGGCTGTTCCTCCAGGTGCGCACCGAGCGCCGGGTCGCGGTGGGGGTCGGGCACGACCGGCCCGCCGCCGAGCACGCCGCCGACACCCCCACACCGGCCACCGTGCACCGCAGCCTGTTCTGGGTGCAGCTGTTCCTGGTGTGCGCGACGCTGGTCGTGGTCGCCGGCGTCCTACTGTTGGCGATATGAGAGCCCTTGCCGGCCTGCTGCTCGCAACGCTGGCCCTGGGCGGTTGCAGCGACGACACGGCGCCGCCGGATGGTGACCCCGGGACCACGCCCTCGCTGGCCCCGGCGACCGGCAACCCTTTTGCGGACCGCGAGCCCTATGCGGACCCCGACTCCCGCGCCGCACGCGCTGCGGCGGAGGCCGAGGCGCAGGGCGACACCGACGCCGCCCGGGTGTTCGGGCAGCTGGCCGAGACGCCGGCCGGGATCTGGCTGACCCCCGAGCAGCACCCACCCGGCGAGGTCGGCGGCGAGGTCGCCCGAGTCGCGGCGGCCGCGGCCGCGGCCGGGCGGGTCCCGGTCTTCGTCGTCTACGGGATCCCCGACCGTGACTGCACGGGCGGCTTCTCCAGCGGCGGGCTGACCGCGGACCAGTACGGGCCATGGGTGGAGGAGATCGCGGCCGAGGCCACCGGGTCGGTCGTCGTGGTCGAGCCGGACGCACTGGCCTCCGCGCTCGAGTGCGACCGGCGCGACGAACGGGTCGGTCTCATCGGCGACGCCGTGCGCGCCCTGGCCGAGGCCGGGGCCTCGGCGTACGTCGACGGCGGGCACTCCCACTGGGTCGACCCGCAGCAGCTGGCGACCCTGATCCGGCAGGTCGGCGTCGAGCAGGCCCGTGGCTTCGCCACCAATGTCTCCAACTACCAGACCGACGAGGACGAGCACGCCTACGCCGAGCAGCTGAGCGGCCTCCTGGACGGCGCGCACTACGTCATCGACAGCGGCCGCAACGGCCGCGGTTCCAGCGACGAGTGGTGCAACCCTCCGGGGCGCGCCTTCGGCCGCACGCCCGAGGCGGTCGACGACGGCTCGGCGCTGGACGCCTACCTCTGGGTCAAGCCGCCGGGTGAGAGCGACGGTGAGTGCCAGGGCGGCCCGCCCGCGGGGGAGCTCTGGGCCGAGCGCGCACTGGAGATGGGTGCTGCCTCGGGGTGGTGACGGACCTCGGTACGAGGAGGGTGTCCGTGACGATAGGCTGAGCCACATGTCGGCCAACGATTGGACCGCGGTGATCATCGAGGATGACGCCGACGTCCGTGAGCTGATCGATATCGTGCTCACCCAGTCCGGCTTCACGACCGTGGTCGCCGAGGACGGGCCGAGCGGGGTCGAGGCGGTCCGGGCCCACAACCCGTTGATCACCACCCTCGACGTCAACATGCCCGGCATGGACGGTTTCGCGGTCGCCAAGCGGCTGCGCGAGTTCAGCAGCACCTACCTGATCTTCATCACCTCGCTCAGCGGTGAGATCGACGTGGTCCAGGGCTTCGAGGCCGGCGCCGACGACTACCTCGTCAAGCCGTTCCGGCCCCGGGAGCTGCGCGCCCGCGCCGACTCGATGCTGCGCCGCCCGCGCGCCCGCCAGGAGTCCCCGTCCGGCCCCGCGCAGGAGGCTGCCGCCCCGGTGGCGCCTCCGGCGCCGGTGGAGGAGACCTGGGCGGCCAAGGCGGCCCGCGAGCTCTTGCAGAACGCCAGCCCCACCCCGGCCCCCGCACCGCCACCCGCCCCCGCGCCCGCACCGGCACCCGCCCCCGCACCGGCACCGGCACCCGCCCCCGCACCGGCACCGGCACCGGCACCCGCCCCGGCACCGCCGGTGCAGCCCGTCTACCAGGCGCCTCCGGCTCCGGCCCCCGCGCCGGCCACCACTCCGGCCCCGGCGCCGACTGCCGACGGTGCGTGGCTGCGGTTCAACGGCCTGGCCCTCAACCAGGAGACCCGCGTGACCACCCTGGGTGGCGGCTCGGTCGACCTGACCCGGGTGGAGTTCGACCTGCTCGCCTCACTGATGGGCACCGGCCGGCGGGTGCGCAGCAAGGCCGACCTGGTGCTGGCGATGCGCGGGCAGCAGTACGTCACGTCGTACTTCGTCAACGAGGCGGACAAGCGCTCCGTCGAGGCCAACATCACCAGCCTGCGGCGCAAGCTCGGCGACGACGGCGCCACGCCGAAGTTCATCGAGACCGTGCGCGGCGTCGGCTACCGGCTCGCCGAGGGCTGACCCGTCCGGTTGGGCCTGGTCGGCCCTGGTTGGCCCTAGTTGGCCCTAGTTGGCATTGATCGGGATCGACGCCACCGAGGTCGGCTCGTCGGACTCGAAGATCGCGATCGGCACGGTCTGCCGGATCTGGCGCTTGTAGAAGCGCTTGCTCCCGGGCGACTCCTGGATCCAGACGGTGGCCGTGAACGTCAGGTCCACGCCGCGGGTGTCGAGCGACATCGGCCGGATCCGCTGGTTGCGCAGCTCGAGGGAGCCCTTGGGTGAGGTGATCAGCATGCCGTACTCGGTGGAGAGGGGCTCGGGGTCGAAGGTGACCCGTCGCGCCTCCGCGTCGAGACTGTAGGGACGCTCGTTGCCGCGGCCCTTGCTGGTCTTGGTCACCGACGTGGCCTTGATCCGGTCGAGGTAGACCCTCCGCTTGGTCGAGAACGGGTCACGCAGACCCCGATCGAGGTCGTAGGCCTGGAAGGTGACGGTGAAGAACTTGTTGCCGAGCGGGTACCACTCGTTGGTGCGCGGCGTCGACTTGGTGGGGTAGAGCGTGTAGACGAAGTCGACCCCGTCGATGTCGATGTGGGACTGGAAGGTGCCGTCGCGGGTGAACTGCGACTCGTAGGGCTTCTCGGTCGGCTCCGCCGACGGGGTGGTGCTGGGGTCGGCCGCGGGCTCGTCGCCCTCGAGCAGCGAGCACCCGGCCAACCCGCCGGACAGTACGACGGTCAGGAGCAGCGCGAGCGCCGCCGCCGGGCCACCCTGGAGTCTGCGGGTCATGCCTTGAACCCCCGGTAGCGCTTGCTGCCCTTGATGATCATCCACGCAGTCTGCAGGATGGTGATGATGCCCAGGATGGGCCACCCCACCGCGAGGATGTCGGACTGCTTCTCGATCGGGACCTGCGCCCACGCGACGCCTGCGACCACGAAGATCACGGCGACCGCGACGAACGGGTAGAGCCAGGCGGTGCCCTTGCCGCGCTCGGCCTTGGCCTGCGCGGCCCAGTTGTCGGTCTGCTGCTTGCTGAAGAACTTCAGCCAGGCCCGCACGAAGTGGCCCATCCGGATCCACATGTAGAGCTCGGCGGGGAACAGCAGCATCGCGAACAGGTAGTCGCGCTTGTTGGCGAACTCCATGGAGCGCGCCACGCGGAAGTTGAGCAGGATCGCGGAGGCCGGTGGGATCAGCCACCACGGGCTGAACTCGAAGGCGCTGATGGACAGCGAGCCGGCGAGCAGCAGGGCGAACATGAACCGGGTGACGATGTTGACGACCATCGACATGTGCTCGAACCAGCGCAGCCGCAGGTTGGGGTGGAACGGCTGGCCCTTGGTGTCGCCGCGCTGCCCGGGCCACATCAGGTCGATGGCGCCGAAGTTCCACTTGACCTGCTGGGCGTCGAGCGAGCGCAGCGTGTTCATCCCGCCGACGTGGGCGCGGGCGCGGGCACTGATCTTGGTGAGGTAGCCCGCGCTCTTGATCTGCAGCGACAGCAGGGAGTCCTCGACCTCGGAGTCCTTGACCCACGGCGTGCGCTGGTGGCTGTCGCGCATCACGTCGCGCAGCGCCTGGGTGGAGAAGATCGAGAACTGGCCGCCGAGCACCGCCATGTTGCGGCCCTTGAGGAGGTTCTGCATGTTGAACGCGGAGAACTGCGCGCGCTGGCCGGCGATCAGGAACTTCGCCATCGGGCCGTCGAGGGCGCTGTCGTCGATGGAGTAGATCGCGGAGATGCCGCCGATGCGGTCGTCGCTCGCGGCCTCGTCGACGAGGTGCTGGATCGCGTCGGGCTCCGGTGTGGTGTCCCCGTCGACGCCGAGCAGGAAGTCCATGTGCTCGACCAGGGAGTAGCCGTAGTTGAGCGCGCCGACCTTCTTGTCGGGGTTCTTGCCGATGTCGTGGACGTAGATGACCGTGCTCTGCTCGCCGCTCGGGGTCATCCGGGTGTGCGGTCCGGCGTAGTGGCTCGCCACCTCGACCGAGTCGTCGGTGGTGTTGTTGATGATGACGTGGACGGTGTCGGGGAGCCGGGTCTGCTGCAGCAGGGAGTCCAGGACGCCGGAGATGGTCTCGCCCTCGTTGTAGGCGGGGATGACGCAGCCCACCGTCGGCCGGTAGGTCGGGAGCTCGTCGACGGCGTCGAGGAAGTCGGGCGCGTAGGCGGCCAGGTTGGGGTCGGGCACGCGGATGTAGCCGTCGTCGGCCGCCGGCGCAGTGCCCGCGATCGGCTGCTGCGGCGTGTCCTGGCCTCCGGTGTAGGCGTTCACGTGGTGTCCCCTTGGGTCTCGTGCTGTCGATCTCCAGTGTGCGGACCGACTCGCAAGAGTCCCCGGGGAGTGCCCGCACAGTGCCTCAAGATTTGCTCTAGATTGCGCCAGTTGGACCGGCGTGCTGTCTAGAGTGACACGTCGCGGTGCCAAAGCCGCGTCCACGACTCACCGAGCTCGGCCAGCAGTTCGCGCACCAGGGGCAGGCTGACCCCGACCACGTTGTGGTGGTCACCTTCGATCCCGGTGACGAACGCGCCGCCGAGACCGTCGACGGTGAACGCCCCCGCCACCTGCAGCGGCTCCCCGGTGGCGACGTAGGCGGCGATCTCGTCGTCGCTCAGGTCGGCGAAGTGGATGGTCGTCGACGCCGTGGCCGCG
>JBAZRQ010000055.1:0-8305 GCA_041662925.1 Nocardioides sp.
CTCGGCGCGCTCGGCGTACGGCTGACCACCCTCTCCGACGACCAGGCCTCCTACCTCGGCGTGGACGTCAACGGTCCCTACAAGTCCGACCAGTACCGCTACTGAGTCTCTCTGCGCTCCGCGCTTGGCCCCGCCCCCTGACCCGCCCGGGTCAGGGGGCGGTGTCGTGAAGCGGTGCGAGTGGCACTATTGGCGCCATGACACAGGTGGGGACCACGAGCAGCCTCACGCCCAAGGGGCGGGTGCTCGTTGTCGACGACGACGCCTCGTTGGCGGAGATGCTGACGATCGTGCTGCGCCAGGAGGGCTTCGAGAGCCGGATGTGCGGGCGCGGGGACCTCGCGATCGAGGAGTTCCGTGACTACCGTCCCGACGTCGTACTGCTCGACCTGATGCTGCCGGGCAAGGACGGCATCGACGTGTGCAAGGAGATCCGGGCCGAGTCCGGCGTCCCGATCGTGATGCTGACCGCCAAGGGCGACACCGTCGACGTCGTCGTCGGCCTGGAGTCCGGCGCCGACGACTACGTCGTCAAGCCGTTCAAGCCCAAGGAGCTCGTGGCCCGCATCCGCGCCCGCGTGCGCCGCTTCGACGCCTCGTCGGTCGAGTCGCTCACGATCGGGGACCTCAGCATCGACGTCGCCGGCCACGCGGTGAGCCGACGCGGTGAGCCGATCAGCCTCACGCCCCTGGAGTTCGACCTGCTGCTGTGCCTGGCCCGCAAGCCCTGGCAGGTCTTCACCCGCGAGGTGCTGCTCGAGCAGGTGTGGGGCTACCGCCACGCGGCCGACACCCGCCTGGTCAACGTGCACGTCCAGCGGCTGCGCTCCAAGGTCGAGCACGACCCCGAGCACCCCGAGATCGTGGTGACCGTGCGCGGCGTCGGGTACAAGGCCGGAAACACCTGAGCGTCATGGCCCGCGTAGGCCTTCCTCCCGGGGTACGGCGGGCCCTGACGTTCTGGCGCCGCTCGATCCAGGCGCGCGTGGTGGCCAGCACCCTGGTGCTGACGTCGCTGGTGATCAGCGGTGTGGGTTGGTTCCTGCTCACCTCCACCAAGGACGGGCTGTTGCAGCACCGGGTCGACGCGGTGCTCGCGGAGGCCGATGCCACCACCGACGAGGCCCGCACCCGTCTGGAGGCGGCGTCCGGGACCGAGGTCAACGCGAGCCGGCAGCAGCGCGAGCTGGCCGACCAGATCATCGCCCGCGGCGAGACCCGCGGCTTCAGCGTGGTCCTGGGTGTCCCGGCCGGCGACGGCGCCCGGCTCTCCGACGGCGGGCCGGAGTACACGCCCGGCCTGGACCTGGTCAGCGTCCCCGGCTCGCTCCAGGAGCAGTTCGAGGAGCCCGCGCCGATGTCGTGGACCTACACGCAGATCGTCACCAGTCCCCTCGGGGGCGACGTCGCCGACGAGCCGGGCATCGTCGTCGGCAGCCAGGTCGTGCTGCCCTCCGACGGCAAGACCTACACCTTCTACTTCCTGTTCCCGCTCGACGAGGAGCGCGAGACGCTGGCGCTGGTGACCCGGGCGCTGCTCACCGCCGCCGTCGCGCTGCTGGTGCTGGTCGCCGGCATCACCTGGCTGGTGGCCCGCCAGGTGGTCGCCCCGATCCGGATGGCCCGCCGCGTGGCCGAGCGGCTCGCGGCCGGGCGCCTCCAGGAGCGGCTACGCGTCTCCGGGGAGGACGACCTGGCCCGCCTCGCCACGTCGTTCAACCAGATGGCCAGCAACCTGCAGCGCCAGATCCGCCAGCTCGAGGAGCTGAGCCGGGTCCAGCGGCGATTCGTCTCCGACGTCTCCCACGAGCTGCGCACCCCGCTCACGACCGTGCGCATGGCCGGCGACGTCCTCCACGACGCCAAGGGGTCCTTCGACCCGGTGACCGCCCGGGCCGCGGAGCTGCTCCAGGTCGAGCTGGACCGCTTCGAGGTGCTGCTCGCCGACCTGCTCGAGATCAGCCGCTTCGACGCCGGTGCGGCCGTGCTCGACGCCGAGGACATCAACCTGCTCGACGTGGCCCACCGGGTCGTCGACTCGACCCGCGCGCTGGCCGAGCAGCGCGGAGTCCGGGTGGTCATCCAGCGGCCCGACAGCCCGTGCCTGGCCGAGGCCGACGTACGCCGGGTCGAGCGGATCATGCGCAACCTGGTCACCAATGCCATCGACCACGCCGACACCCGCTTCGGGGACGAGATCAAGGTGCTCCTCGCGTGTGACGACCACGCGGCCGCGATCGCGGTCCGCGACTACGGTGTGGGGCTGGCCCCGGGGGAGTCGGCCATGGTCTTCAACCGCTTCTGGCGCGCCGACCCGGCCCGGGCCCGCACCAGCGGCGGCACCGGCCTCGGGCTCTCCATCGCCCTCGAGGACACCCACCTCCACGGTGGCTGGCTGCAGGCCTGGGGCCGGCCCGGCCGCGGTGCGCAGTTCCGGCTCACGCTGCCCCGGCGCGCCGGAGAGCCCCTGCGTCACAGCCCGCTGCCCCTGGTGCCGGCCGACGCCGACGAGCCCGTGGTCGAGGTGTCCACGTGAGCGCCGTACGCCGGGTGGCCGCCGGCGTTGTCACCGTGCTGCTGACGACGGCCCTCGCCGCCTGCGTGAGACTGCCCGAGAGCGGCCCGGTCGTGGAGGCCCAGCCGCCGAGCGCCGTCGAGGAGCCGCAGGCCGCGGCGATCGACGCCGTCCCCCCGCGGCCGGGCGACCTGCCCCCCGGGATCGTCAACGGCTTCCTGGACGCGATGACGGCCTACCCGGTGCGGACCAGCGTGGCCCGCGAGTTCCTGGCCCAGGAGGCCCAGTCGTCCTGGGACCCCAACGCCGCGACGATCACCTACACCACCGCGAGCACCCCCCGGGCCGACGGCGCCGAGGTGGCGGTCACGCTGAGCGACCCCGAGTCGCTCGACGCGCAGGGTGCCTGGCAGGGACCGCTCCCGGCCGGCGACCGGGTGCTGAAGTTCCCGATGGTCATCGAGGACGGCGAATACCGCATCGCCGCAGCGCCCGACGCGCTGATCGTGCCCGCCCAGTGGTTCGCGCAGCGCTTCCGTCAGGTCTCGCTCTACTTCTTCGACCGCACCGCGCAGATCCTGGTGCCCGAGCCGGTCTTCGTGCCGCGCGACAAGCAGCTGGCCACCACGCTCATCGACGGGCTGCTCGCCGGCCCCGGCCCCGAGCTCTCCGGGGTGGCCCGCAGCTTCCTGCCCCCCGACCTCACGGTCGAGCTGTCCGTCCCCGTGTCGGTCGACGGCGTCGCGGACGTCCGGCTCCTCGGGGAGGCCGGTCAGGCCAACGCCGAGGTGGTCGAGAAGATGCTGGCCCAGCTGACCTGGACGCTGCGCCAGGAGCCCTCGATCCGCGCCATCCGGCTCTCGGTCGGGGAGGACCAGGTCCGGCTCCCGGGCGGGGCGAGCGAGTTCGGCGTCGACGACGCGCCGCAGTACGACCCCAGCGGCAACCAGGCCAGCCAGGCGCTCTACGGGCTGCGTGGCGGACTGCTGTTCTCCGGCGACCCGGAGACGCTGGCGGCCGTGGACGGCCCCCTCGGCCTCGAGCGCTACGGCCTGCGATCGGTGGCGGTCAACCTGTCGGCCAGCACCGCGGCGGCCGTGTCCACCGACGGCACCGGCGTCCTGCTGGCCCCGGTGCGCAACGACCCCGCGGAGGAGGACGAGGCTGTCGGCGGTGTCGAGCAGGTCGTGTCCGGTGCCACCGACCTGCTGCCGCCGGCCTGGGACTTCACCGACCGCCTGTGGCTGGTCGACCGCACAGCGGCCGGGGCGCGGGTGAGCATCCGTGAAGGTGGCCGGTTGCGGTCCCTGACGGTCCCCAGCGTGACCGGGGAGGACGTGCGCTCCTTCCTGGTCTCGCGCGACGGCACCCGCTTCGTCGCCGTCGTCCGCACCGACGGCGTCGACGGCCTGCGGGTCGGCCGGATCGAGGTCGACTTCAAGGGCCGGGTGCGCCGCGCGGTCGTCGTACGCACGGTCACCTTCCGCGACACCGAGCCACTGCGGGTCACCGACATCGCCTGGACCTCGCCGACGTCGATCGCGCTGCTGAGCCAGGTCGTCCCCGGCGAGCTCTTCGAGGTGCGCACGGTCACGGTCGACGGCGCCCCCGCCGGGGCGGAGGCCCTGTCCACCACGATCTCGGCTCGTGTTGTCGCCCTTGCGGGGTCGCCGGTCGAGGACGCCCAGCAGTACGCCGTCACCCGCGACGGCCTGGTCGACCTCGCCACCGGGGCCCTGGTCCCGCTCGAGGCGCGGGTGTCTTCGCTCGATTACGTGGGCTGAGACGGGACTGATCCACAGGCGGCCCGCCAGCGGTTGCCGGGGGCGGTGGCGCCTGGTGCGATGGCGGTCCATGTCCGCCTTTCGTGACGCTCTCGGCGACCTGCTGCTCGGCAGCAGGTGTGTCGGCTGTGAGCGACCGGGCCGGTTGGTGTGCCCGCAGTGCCGGGACTCGCTGCCACGGGCCGCCCGGCTGATGTGGCCGGTGCCGACCCCGCCAGGGCTGGCTCCGCCGCACGCCACTGCCGACTACGACGGCCTGCCCCGGGCGCTGGTGCTGGGGCTCAAGGAACGCCGGATGCTGGCCCTGGCCCGTCCGCTCGGCCACCTCCTGGGGGTGGCGGTGGCCGCGGCCGCCGATGACGTCAGCGGGCCGCTGGTGCTGGTGCCGGTGCCGTCGCGACGGTCGTCGGTGCGCGCCCGGGGCCACGACCCGACCCTCACCATCACCCGGCTGGCCGCGGCCCGGTTGGCCGCCGGCGGCCACGACGTCGTCGTACACCGGATGCTGAGGCTGCGCACGGGCGTCGTGGACCAGGCGGGCCTCGACGCGTCGGCCCGGGCGGCCAACCTCACCGGGTCGATGACCTGTCCCGGGCCCGAGCTGGTGCGGCTCGCCCGGCGCCGTCCGCGGGCCCGGCTGGTGGTGTGCGACGACGTGCTCACGACCGGCGCGACGGCCCGCGAGGCCCAGCGGGCGCTGGAGACGGTGGGCCTCACCGTGCACGCGATCGCGACGGTCGCCGCCACGCGCAGGCGGTGGGGGACAGGACGCACCGACATCCGGTGACATCCACAGCGAAACTTCAGGCCCAACATCCGGCCCCGCCTTTCGCGGCACCCGGGCACGGACTAACGTCTCTATATGGAGTCCGTCCGGGTCCGTGGTTGCATCGTCCAGGCAGTGCCGGGACGACTAGCCGATGCCAGTCGCAGGCAAAACGGTCCACGTAAGGCGCTGGCCGGGTCCGCTCGGCCACGCCGATCACGGTGCGGCTTAGAGGTAAGTCCTGCCTCGCCCCTCGCGTCAGATGCGCGTGTCGGTGGGAGAAGGTCAGTAGTGGCATTCAAGCTGCGAGAGCCTCAGCAGGCGGTTGTGGGGTCGAAGACCAGGTCGGCCGGGCGGACTTCATGCGTGTGGATTGAGAAAACCAACTGTGCAACGGGAGGTTCGACATGGAAGTTGTGGTCACGGGTCGGCACTGTGAGCTGTCGGAGGGATTCCGCAGTCACGCCAACGAGAAGCTGAGCAAGCTGGAGAAGCACGACCACCGCATCATCCGGGTCCACGTCGAGGTCGACGCTGAGCCCAACCCCCGTCAGCAGGAGCGCGCCGTACACGTCGAGCTCACTGCCTTCTCCAAGGGCCCGGTCATCCGGGCCGAGGCCGCCGCCGACGACAAGATGGGCGCGCTCGACCTGGCGCTCGACAAGATGGCCGCCCAGATGCGGCGCGCCGCCGACCGTCGTCGCGTCCACCGCGGACGCCGTACGCCGCCGTCCGTGGGCGAGGCGCTCGCAGGCATGGAGGTGCTCGAGGACGACGTCGCCGACGACGAGACCGTCACCGAGCGCAAGGTGGGACCGATCTCGGTCACCGGGGACGGTCCGCTGGTGGTGCGCGAGAAGACCCACCCCGCGTCCCCGATGACCCTCGACCAGGCCCTCTACGAGATGGAGCTGGTCGGTCACGACTTCTTCCTCTTCGTCGACAAGGAGAGTGACCGTCCCGCGGTGGTCTACCGCCGACGCGGCTACGACTACGGCGTGATCTCGCTGGACCTGTTGCCTGAGTGACCCGTTCGGGCCATGGTCAGTGGCCCGGTCGGTCCATGCCGGCCGGCCACTGACACCCCCCGAACGTGTCATGATGCGCGAGTGACCGACAAGGGTGAACCCATCCGCGTACTCGTGGTCGACGACCAGGAGCTGTTCCGACGCGGACTGACCATGCTGCTGGGTGTCGAGCCCGGCATCGAGGTGGTGGGAGAGGCCGGCGACGGCGTCGAGGGCACGACCCTCGCCGAGTCGGCGGCTCCCGACGTGGTGCTGCTGGACATCCGGATGCCCAAGCGCTCCGGTATCGAGGCCTGCCTGGCCATCAAGGAGACCGTCCCCTCCGCCAAGATCATCATGCTCACGGTCTCCGACGAGGAGGCCGACCTCTACGAGGCGGTCAAGAGCGGCGCGTCGGGCTACCTGCTCAAGGACTCCTCGATCGACGAGGTCGCCCAGGCGGTGCGCGTGGTCGCCGACGGCCAGTCCCTGATCAGCCCGTCGATGGCGGTCAAGCTGATCGACGAGTTCAAGCAGATGTCACGCCCCGAGCGCGACAACGTGCCGGGCCTGCGGCTCACCGAGCGCGAGCTCGAGGTGCTCAGCTACGTCGCCCGCGGCCTCAACAACCGCGACATCGCCAAGAGCCTCTACATCAGCGAGAACACCGTCAAGAACCACGTGCGCAACATCCTCGAGAAGCTGCAGCTCCACTCCCGCATGGAGGCGGTCATGTACGCCGTGCGGGAGAAGCTCCTCGAGCTGCCGTAGGTGTGGTCCGACCGCCCGGGTAGCGTGGGGCGGATGGACTCTGAGATGGACGCCGCGGCCAACGCCGAGATGGCCGAGTACGTCGAGACCGTGACCCAGCAGGCGATCGACGCCACGGCGCAGGCGTTCCGTGAAGGAGAGCCCGACGTCGAGGGCTGGCTCAAGGCCGAGTTCGCCGGGCGCGGCTTCGAGATCACCGACGACGACTGGCTGGCCGAGCTGGGTGCCCAGATCCGCACCGGCTCCGCGGTGGTCGTGGTGGACCCCGACGACATCAGCACCGGCGACGTCGACGACGACTGACGCCCTACGTCGGTGGCGAGTGGTTGAGTGCGCCCCGTGACGGCCCGCCCCGAGACCCTCTCGCGCGCCCAGGCGCGCCGCATCGCCCTGGCTGCCCAGGGTTTCCTCGACCCGCGGCACACCGTGCCGACGATGCGCACGCTCCAGCGCACCCTCGACCGCACCGGGGTGCTCCAGGTCGACTCGGTCAACGTGCTCCAGCGCGCCCACTACATGCCGCTCTACTCCCGGATGGGTCCCTACGACGTCGATCTGCTCCGCCGGGCCGCGGAGCAGCGGCCGCGCCGGCTGGTCGAGTACTGGGCCCACGTCCAGGCGTTCATGCCGGTCGAGCTCTGGCCACTCATGCGGTTCCGGATGGAGGCGTTCCGCGCCCGGCGCGGCAAGTGGACCGTCCTCGAGGACAACCCCGAGCTCGAGGCGTCGCTGGTGGCCGAGATCCGCGACGGCGGCGCCGCCACCGCCCGCGACCTGGACGACGGCCTGCCACGCACCAAGGAGCACTGGGGCTGGAACTGGTCCAACACCCGCCACGTCCTCGACTACCTCTACAGCGCCGGTGAGCTGGCCATCGCCGGGCGCAACGGGCAGTTCGAGGTCCTCTACGACCTACCCGAGCGAGTGATCCCGCCCGAGGTGCTGTCCCGGCCCACTCCTCCCGCGGAGGAGGCCCACCTCGGGCTGGTCCAACGGGCCGCGCGCTCCCACGGCGTGGCGACCGCCCGATGCCTCCAGGACTACTACCGCATGCACATCGACCAGGTCCGCCCGGCGATAGCGTCCCTGGTCGAGTCCGGGGAGCTGGTGCCGGTCTCGATCGAGGGCTGGAAGCGCCCCGGCTACCTGCACCGCGACGCGCGGCTGCCCCGCAAGGTCGGTGCCCGCGCCCTGCTGAGCCCGTTCGACCCGGTGGTGTGGGAGCGGGAGCGCGCCGAGCGGCTGTTCGACTTCCACTACCGCATCGAGATCTACACCCCGGCCCACAAGCGCGTGCACGGCTACTACGTGCTGCCGTTCCTGCTGGGCGAGCACATCGTGGCCCGGGTCGACCTCAAGGCGGACCGTCGTACGGGCCGGTTGGTGGTCAAGGCCGCCCATGCCGAGCCGGGCGCGCCCCCCGAGACCGGCGAGGAGCTGGGGGCCGAGCTCCGGACTCTCG
>JBAZRQ010000056.1:0-8211 GCA_041662925.1 Nocardioides sp.
CAGCACCAGCCGCCCGTCGCCGTAGGCCTCGACGACGTCAGCGCCGAGGTTGGCGGCCAGCGCGTCCGGACCGTCGGTCCCCAGTGGCACCTCGACGCCGTTGGCCAGCAGTTGGAGGCCGCCGGCGGTGTGGTCGGCCAGGGTGATCCGCAGCTCGAGCGGCTCGCTGCGCAGCCGCTCGGGCAGCGTGACCCCGAGCGAGCCCGTGCCGTGCGCCAGCGCGATCCCGGGCTCGGCGCGGTGCGCCGACCAGCCGGTCAGGAGCACCTCACTCCCGGTGCCGGCCCCGGTGAACGTCAGCCCCTCGCTCGGGTAGCGCTCGAGGACCAGGTCGCACCGGGCGACGTACGACATGGTCACCGTGCGCCAGTAGAGCCGTCGAGTCACCTCGGCGAGCCGCTCGCAGTTGGCGCCGACGAACTCGGTGCCGGTGTCGACGGCCAGGAAGTCGGTGGGATCCCGCGACCAGGTCGCCGACCGCTGCTCGTCGTAGGGCGAGAGCGGCCCGATCAGGTCGCTCGCGCAGTTCTGGTGGCCTTCGTGCGAGTAGGGCAGGAAGCGGTCCTCGCCGTCGTACGTCGGGGAGCAGACCACGAGGCCGCCTTGCGGGATGTCCGGAGCGAGGGCGCGGACGCTGGTGCGCCAGTAGTCGGTCGGCACCTCCCACATCCGTCCGCGCTCGGCGGCGAGGGGAGCGAGGGCGTTGGCGGGGACGCTCGAGTAGGCGTAGCTGTAGGGGAACAGCTGGGCCTGGGCCACCAGCGGACCGACGAACGCGAGGCCGACCAGCACCGGCACTGCTCGCCGGACGGAGGTGGGACGGCCGGGGGCGGCGACCAGGAGCGCCCGGACACCGAGGGTGGCGATCACCGCGAGGGCGGGGGCCGCGAAGAGCAGCTGGCGCAGCCCGGTGTAGAGGTTCGACTCCCGGAGCACTGCCAGCACGGGCAAGGCGAACGTCTGCAGCAGGACCATCACCAGGACCACCCGGGTCCGTTCGGGGACGGTGCCGTGACGCAGCAGCCGCAGCGCCACGACCGTGCCGAGCGCCCCGAGGAGCAGGTGCAGGGTGGGCAGCTCGATCAGCAGGAACAGCGGGAGGTACCACCAGTCGCCCGGGGTGCCGCCGTACCGCGACGACTCGAGAGCGCTGCCGAGCAGGGCGGCCAGCGGGTCGCGGAACGCGTCCGGGTAGACCAGCAGCAGCGCTGCGCAGGCCAGGGCCACGGCTGACAGCAGGACCACCAGTCGCCGTACGTCACGGGCGCGCAGCGCCACCAGGACGGCAGGCGTGCCGGCGAGAACGACGCCGGGCCAGATCCCGGGACGGGTGCCGACCGCGAGCACGATCCCGACCACGACGGTGGCGGCACCGGCGGTCAGGAGGGTCCTCCGGGTGCTCAGGTGGACCACCGCCACCCCGAGCGTGACCAGCGTGTAGCCGGTTGCGACCGGCACGTCCTTCACGTTGAACATGGCGTGCCCGGTCCAGGTGGGCAGCGCCACCAGCAGCCCCGCGGTGACGACCGCCCAGCCCCACTGCCGGGTCAGCAGCCGGGTGGTCGTCGCGGCCGCGGCCACGCCCACGAGCGAGATCCCCACGACGACGACGTGACGTACGGCGAATGCCTCGGCGCTCGCCGAGACCCGCCCCGGCCCGTCGACGCCCCACAGCATCGACCACAGGTGCGCCAGCCCCATCGTGGCCGGGCCGTAGACGTAGCGCTGGTCCTCCCACGGCCCGGGCTCGTCGCCGAGCAGGTCGCCGTCGAGGAGGTACCACCCCGACTCGAGGTAGTTGCGCATCCGGACCACGTGGTAGGTCTCGTCCCAGGAGACGCCCGTGCGCCACGCACCGACGGCGGCCATGGCGACCCCGGCGACCACCGCCACGGCTGCGAGCACGACGAGCGGCCGCGGCGCCCGACCGGTGCCGGGCCTGGTCACAGACGCTGCGTGAGGGGTACGCCGACGCGCAGCACGCACCGCTCCTCACCTGGACACTCTGGCCACGCCACGATGACGGGCCCGCATGAACCACGTGTGAGCGCCGGGTTGAGATTCCACAAATGCGCGCTGACCCGCCCGAAAGTTTCGGGCGGGTCAGCGGTGAGACGGGGGTGGAGCGCTACTTGCCGTGGCGCAGGGCGGCGTGGAGGTCCCAGTTGAGGCGGGAGATCACGTCGAGGGGGATCTCCTTGGGGCACGCGGCGGTGCACTCGCCGATGTTGGTGCAGCCACCGAAGCCCTCGTGGTCGTGCTGGCCGACCATGTTGACGACGCGGGTGTCGCGCTCGGCCTGGCCCTGGGGGAGCTCGCCGAGGTGGGTGATCTTGGCGCCGAGGAACAGCGAGGCCGAGCCGTTGGGGCAGGCGGCGACGCAGGCGCCGCAGCCGATGCAGGTGGCCGCGTCGAACGCGCGGTCGGCCTTGTCCTTGGGCACCGGGGTGGCGTGGGCGTCGGGAGCAGCGCCGGTGTTGACCGAGATGTAGCCGCCGGCCGCGATGATCCGGTCGAACGCACCGCGGTCGACCACGAGGTCCTTGATGACGGGGAAGGCGTCGGCGCGCCACGGCTCGATCGTGATCGAGTCGCCGTCCTTGAAGGAGCGCATGTGCAGCTGGCAGGTGGTGGTGACCTCGGGGCCGTGGGCCTCGCCGTTGATCATCAGGCCACACATGCCGCAGATGCCCTCACGACAGTCGGAGTCGAACGCGATCGGCTCCTCACCCTTCGCGTTGAGCTCCTCGTTGAGCACGTCGAGCATCTCCAGGAAGGACATGTCCTCGGAGACGTCGTCGATCTCGTAGTTGTGGATCTTGCCCGGTGTCGCGGTGTCGGCCTGTCGCCAGATGTTCAGTTTGAGTTTCACGTGTCAGATTCCGCTCGCAGGTCGGCCGCAGGGACGCGGCAGGTGGTGGTGAAGGCAGGTCGGCTGGCTCACTTGTAGCTGCGCTGCTTCATCTCGACGAACTCGTACTCGAGGTTCTCCTTGTGCAGCACCGGCAACTCGTTGAGGCCGGTCCACTCCCACGCGGCGACGTAGGCGTACTTGCCGTCGTGGCGCAGCGCCTCGCCCTCCTCGGTCTGCGACTCCCCGCGGAAGTGACCACCGCAGGACTCGCGCCGGTTGAGGGCGTCGATGCACATGAGCTCGCCGAGCTCGAAGAAGTCGGCCACCCGGCCGGCCCGCTCGAGCGACTGGTTCATCGACTCGGGGGAGCCGAGCACCTTGACGTTGCGCCAGAAGTCGTCACGCAGCGAGCGGATCAGGTCGATCGCCTTCTTCAGGCCATCGGCGGTGCGCTCCATGCCGCAGTACTCCCACATGATGTTGCCGAGCTCGCGGTGGTAGGAGTCGACGCTGCGGGTGCCGTTGGTGTTCAGGAACTTGTCGATCTGCGCCTGCACGGACTGCTGGGCCTCGACCACCGCGGGGTCGTCCTCGGCCACCTTGTCGAACGGTCCCTCCGCGAGGTAGTCGCGGATCGTGTTGGGCAGCACGAAGTAGCCGTCGGCCAGGCCCTGCATCAGCGCCGAGGCGCCGAGGCGGTTGGCCCCGTGGTCGGAGAAGTTGGCCTCGCCCGTCACGAACAGGCCGGGGATCGTCGACTGCAGGTCGTAGTCGACCCACAGCCCGCCCATGACGTAGTGGACGGCCGGGTAGATCCGCATCGGGACCGTGTAAGGGTCCTCGCCGGTGATCCGGGCGTACATGTCGAAGAGGTTGCCGTACTTCTCCTCGATCGCGTCGTGTCCGAGGCGCTCCATCGCGTCGGCGAAGTCGAGGTAGACCCCGCGTCGTACGCCGTCCACCTCGGGGCCGACGCCGCGGCCCTCGTCGCACATGTTCTTGGCCTGGCGGCTCGCGATGTCGCGGGGGACCAGGTTGCCGAACGCCGGGTAGATCCGCTCCAGGTAGTAGTCGCGGTCCTCCTCGGGGATGTCGCGCGGGTCCTTCTCGCAGTCGGCCTTCTTCTTGGGCACCCAGATCCGGCCGTCGTTGCGCAGCGACTCGCTCATCAGCGTGAGCTTGGACTGGTGCGCGCCCGAGACCGGGATGCAGGTCGGGTGGATCTGCGTGTAGCAGGGGTTGGCCATGAGGGCGCCCTTGCGGTGGGCGCGCCAGCTCGCCGTGACGTTGGAGCCCATGGCGTTGGTGGAGAGGAAGAAGACGTTGCCGTAGCCGCCGTTGGCGAGCACCACGACGTCGGCGAAGTAGGTCTCGATCTCGCCGGTGACCAGGTCGCGCACGATGATGCCGCGCGCCCGACCGTCGACGACGATCAGCTCGACCATCTCGTGGCGCGTGTAGGTCTTGACCGTTCCGGCGGCGACCTGGCGCTCGAGGGCCTGGTAGGCGCCGATCAGCAGCTGCTGGCCGGTCTGGCCGCGGGCGTAGAAGGTGCGGGACACCTGGACGCCGCCGAAGGAGCGGTTGTCGAGGAGGCCGCCGTACTCGCGCGCGAACGGCACGCCCTGCGCGACGCACTGGTCGATGATGTTGCGGCTGACCTGGGCGAGTCGGTAGACGTTGGACTCGCGGGCGCGGTAGTCGCCGCCCTTGATCGTGTCGTAGAAGAGCCGGAAGACCGAGTCGCCGTCGCCCTTGTAGTTCTTGGCCGCGTTGATGCCGCCCTGGGCGGCGATCGAGTGGGCGCGACGCGGGGAGTCCTGGTAGCAGAAGGACTTCACGACGTAGCCGGCCTCGCCGAGCGTCGCGGCCGCGGAGGCGCCGGCCAGGCCGGTGCCGACCACGATCACCGAGAGCCGGCGGCGGTTGGCGGGGTTGGCGATCCGGGCCTCGAACTGCCGGGTGTCCCAACGCTCCTCGAGCGGGCCCTGGGGCGCCTTGGTGTCGGCGATCGGGTCGCCATCGACGTAGTAGCCGGCGGCGTCGTCGTAGTCGGCGTCCAGGTGCACCGTGTGGGACGAGTCGAACGTGTTGGTGGTGTCGGGCATGTCAGTCACGTCGCTGCACCTTCCTTACTTGGTGATGACGCCCGCGAGGACGAAGATCGGGACCAGCGAGAAGCCGCCGGCGATGACGACGGCGAGGATCGCGCCGATGGCCTTGGCGTTGCGCCGGGCCCGGTCGTTGTTGGTGAGGCCGAGCGTCTGCGCCGAGCTCCAGACCCCGTGGTGCAGGTGCATCCCCAGCGCCAGCAGCGCGATCAGGTAGATCACCGTCATCCACCACACGTCGAAGGTGTCGACCAGGAGGTTGTAGGGGTCGCCGGCCGCGGACCCGGTGTCACCGGACTGGGGGTTGACCTTGACGATGGTGAAGTTGAGCAGGTGCCAGACCAGGAAGACGAGGATTGTCAGGCCACCCCAGCGCATGGTGCGCGAGGACAGCGACGAGGCCTTGTTCTTCGTCACGACGTACTTGACCGTGCGGGCCTTGGCGGCGCGGTGCCACAGGGCGAGGGCGCTCCCGACGTGGACCACCACGGCGACGATGAGCCCGATCCGGAACAGCCAGAGGAAGCCCTCGTGCGGCAGCAGCGGTTCGCCGATGACCCGCAGGTGGTGGGCGTACTCGTTGAACGAGTCGTGCCCCCCGAAGGCCTTGAGGTTGCCGTACATGTGCGCCAGCACGAAGCCGATGAAGAGGACGCCGCTCACGGCCATCAACATCTTCAGCGCAATCGTCGAGCGCGATGCGCGCGACCCCTTCACGAGGTTTGGTCGAGTCGTCGTTGCCACGAGACCGCACTTTACGGCTGCCGAGGACCGCGCCGCGCGCCGGGGAGTGTGACATGAGACCGGTTAGGACACCCTAACCGGGGCGGGTGGGGTGCGGGTTGGTCAGCCCAGAGCCCCGGCCAGCTCGCGCCGGTTGGCGATGCCGAGCTTGGTGTAGACCCGCCCGAGGTGGTTCTCGACGGTCTTGGGCGAGACGAAGAGCTCGTGGGCGATGTCGCGGTTGCTGCGCCCGGACACAGCCAGCGACGCAACGCGACGCTCGCTCGCCGTGAGCGACTCGGGGCCGGGGGCGAGGACCCGGCGGGGGCGGTCGCCGAGGGCCTGCAACGCTCCCGAGATCCGGGTCTGAAGGGCCGTGGCGCCGCAGGCCAGCGCCAGGTCGGCCGCGCGCGTCAGCAGCTCGCGGGACTCGGTACGGCGTCCGAGTGCGCGTTGCGTCTCCGCGAGGTCGGCGAGCGACTTGGCCTGCTCCAGCCGGTCCGGGCTGCTCCCGAGCACGGCGACCGCGTCGCTGAGCAGCTCCTCCCGCGCCCCGGCATCGGGCTCGAAGCGGGCGGCGACCCGCATCGCCGCGCCCAGGTCGGCCGGGGCCCCGCTGCGGCGCGCGAGGGCGAGATGGTCGTCGAGCGTGGCGCGTGCCTTCGCCTCGTCGCCGAGCCGGGAGTGGGCGACCGCGGCCGGCAGCCGCCAGGCCAGGGCAGCAGGGTCGACGTCGGCCTCCTGCGCCTCGCGCTGGAGGGTGTCGAGGTGCTGGAGCGCGCCGTGAGGGTCGTCGCCTGCGAGGCTGATCCGGGCGCGCAGCTCGTGTAGCCAGAGCGTCGGGAGGACGCGCAGGTCGCCGCTGTTGGCGTCGTACCCGTCGATCCACGCCCGGGCTGCGGGCAGGTCCCGGCGCTCGAGCGCCGTGTAGCCGCCCATGTGGGCGGCGGTGGCCCGCATCGAGACGACCTCGGGGCCCAGCGGCTCGTGCTGGATGGCGGCGAGGACCGCCTCGGCCTCGGCCTCGGTGGCCGCCACGTCGCCGGTGCGCCAGGCAGCGACCATCGCGCAGTTGGTGACCATGGCGAAGTCGACCGGCGAGCCGGCGCGGACCACCCGCGAGAGCGCCCGGTCGATCTCGGCGCGCGACTCGGGGATCGCATCGGCGGTGATCAGCGACATCATCGCCAGCACCCAGCCGATCAGGCCCTCGCCGCGGGCGGCGTCGTCGAACAGGGCGCCGTCGGAGAGTGCCCGGCGGGAGAGGTCGGCGATCTCGAGGTGGCTGGCTCCCTCGTGGCGACCGCGCTGGGCCAGCAGCGCGAGCAGCGTGCGCTCCTGGGGCGTGGTGCCGGCGAGGTGGGCGAACTGCTGCAGGTGCTCCGCGGCGATCCGGCGCTGCGTCGGGAGGAAGGACCGGGTCACGCCGAGGCGCGCCTCGAGCAGCAGCCGTGCGGGCTCAGCCTCGACCGGTGGCCAGGCCGCCAACGCCTCGACCAGCTCGTCGACCGCGACCTCGGCGCCGTCGACGGCGAGGGTCGCCTGGGTGACGGCGGACTGCAGCTCGGCGCGCTGGTGGGCGTCGGTCGCGTCGGCGACCGCGGCGAGCAGCTGCTCGCGGGCCTCCTCGGACCGACCGGCGCGGAGCAGCGTGTGGCCCAGCCGGGCGCGTAGCGCCGGATCTCCCGGGCGCTCGACCAGGGCCCGCTCGAGGCAGGCGGCGGCAACCGTTCGGTCGCCGGCCGCCGACGACTCGGAGGCGGCGCGGGCCAGCAGCTCGGCGGCTTCGGGGAGCGTGCCGACCGGTGCCGCGAGCAGGTGCGGTGCGAGCTGACGGGCCGGGGCCTGCCGCGCATGCAGCTCGAGTACGGCGCGGGCGTGCATCGCGGCGGTCTGCAGCGGCCCCAGTGCGGCGACGGTGGCCTCGCGGATCACCGGGTGCACGAACGTGAGGCCGTCGACGCCCCCGATCAGCACGTTGGCGCGTACCAGCGACTCGACGGCCTGGGGGAGCGCGTCGGCAGAGACCTGGGCGACCCGCGCGGCGAGCCACGGGCTGGCCTCGAGGCCGAGCACCGCGGCCGCCCCGGCCAGGGCGAGCGCGTCCGGGGAGAGCCGGCTGAGCATGGCGCGGGAGATGGTGGCCGGGCCGAGGCCGCCGATGGCCTGCGCGGTCGCGGCCAGGCCGACGTTGTGCCCGGCGCTGCTGAGCTCGTCGAGCAGCGCCCCGGTCAGGAACGGGTTGCCGCCGCACGCGGCGTGCATCGCCTGGACGACCTCGGCGCACGGGACCACGCCGTCGGGGGTGTGGAAGGCGGCGACGGCGACGGGGGAGAGCGGGTCCGGCAGCAACCGCTCGACCTGCGGCGACACGGTGAGCTCGGTGAGCGGGCCGCTGCCACCCGAGGGCGGCCGGGTCGCGACCACCAGCGCGATCGGCAGGTCGGCGATCCGGCGCGCCAGGTAGCCCAGGAAGCGCAGCGACGGCTGGTCGGCCCACTGCGCGTCGTCGAGGGTGATCAG
>JBAZRQ010000057.1:0-8081 GCA_041662925.1 Nocardioides sp.
CCCAGGACACGATCGAGCCCGCCTCCAGGGCCGTGAGCGCGTACCACGCGGCCACCACCCCGAACAGCGTCCACAAGGTGGCCGGCAGAAAGCTCTCCCCGTCGACGAGCAGCGAGAGGGACACGGCCACCGCGGCGGCGCCGAGCGCCGTCACCGCCAGCAGCGGCACGATCCGGCGCGGCCGGAGTGCCGAGCGCACCGCCGCCCGCTTCTCCGGCACGAAGTAGGTGAGCCCGTGGGTGAGGAACCAGGCGTCGGTTGCGGCGACCGGGTCGCCGGCGGGCCGCTGGTGCGACACCTCAGCTGCCCACGATCTCGCGCGCCCGGCGTACGTCGCCGTTCATCTGCTCGACCAGCAACTCGATGGACTCGAAGGCCACCATGCCTCGCAGCCGGTCGACGAAGGAGACCTCGACCTCGACGCCGTACAGCTCGAGGTCGGTGCGGTCGAGGACGTAGCTCTCGACCCGGCGCTCGCGTACGCCGTCGAAGGTCGGGTTGGTGCCCACGCTGATCGCGGCCGGGTAGGTCTCGCCGGTGTCGAGGCGGCGCAGGCGGCCGGCGTAGACACCGTCGGCGGGGGCGGCGGTGAGCCCGTTGGCCGGGACGTTGGCCGTGGGGAAGCCGAGCTCGCGGCCGCGCTGGTCTCCTCGTACGACGACACCGCGCAGCGCGTAGGGGTGGCCCAGGGCCTCGGCGGCACCGGCCACGTCACCGGTGGCCAGGCAGGTGCGGACGTAGGTCGACGACCACACCATCGGCCCGGCGTCGAGCGCGATGCCCTCGGCGACGAAGCCGTGCACCTCCCCCTGCTCGGCGAGCGTGCGCGCGTCGCCGGCGGCCTTGCTGCCGAAGCGGAAGTTGGCCCCCACCACGACGACGGCGGCACCCAGCGCGTCGACCAGGACCCGGCGTACGAACTCCTCCGGCGACCACGCGGCGACCGAGAGGTCGAACGGCATGGCCAGCATCGCGTCGGCGCCGCGTTCGGCGAGCAGGTCGGCACGCCGCTCGACCGTGGTGAGCATGGACGGTGCGTGCTCGGGGCGCAGCACCGCCATCGGGTGCGGGTCGAAGGTGACGGCGACGAGGGTCAGGTCCTGCTCGTCGGCGAGGGTCCGCGCGCGGGCCAGCACTCGCTGATGGCCGAGGTGGACGCCGTCGAAGTTGCCGATGACGACCGCGGTGGGACCGAGGTCGTCGGGGATCTCGTCGAGGGAGCGCCAGATCTGCACTCCCTGACCCTATCGGCGTGCCCGCCGGTTCAGACGAAGACCGCCGCGGCCCGGGCGGAACCGTCTCTCGGCTCGTAGAGCGCGAGGAACTCGCCGTCGGGTGCGAAGACCGCCGTGAGGCCGTCCAGGGTGAGGTCCAGGGCCCGCCCGAAGCGCACGTCGGCGGCCTGGGCGTCGTCCAGGTCGACGCCCGGGAAGCTGGCGCGGGCCGCCTCCGCGATCGGCACCATCCGGAACGTCTCGGACAGCTCCTCGAGGGTGGCCGCGGCGGCCAGGTCGAACTGCCCGACCGCCGTACGGCGCAGTGCGGTGAGGTGGCCCCCGACGCCGAGCAGTGCGCCCGCGTCACGGGCGATGGCCCGCACGTAGGTGCCGCTCGAGCAGCGCAGCGACACGTCGACGTCGACGTGGTCATCGCCCAGACGCACCGAACCCACGCTCAGCTCGTGCACCGTGACCGGTCGCGCCTTCAGCTCGACCTGCTCACCGTCGCGCACCCGCTGGTAGGCGCGCTTGCCGTCGACCTTGATCGCCGAGACCGCCGTCGGCACCTGCTCGATGTCGCCGACGAACGTCGCGAGCGCCGCACGTACGGCGTCCTCGGTCACCGCGGCGGTCGAGGCGGTGGTGACCACCTCGCCCTCGGCGTCGTCGGTCGTGGTGGCGGCCCCGAGCCGGACCGTGGCGTCGTAGCCCTTCTCGGTCAGCATCAGGTGGCCGAGCAGGCGCGTGGCCCGGTTGACGCCGAGCACCAGCACCCCGGTCGCCATCGGGTCGAGCGTGCCCGCGTGGCCGACCTTGCGGGTGCCGGCCAGCCGTCGTACCCGTGCTACGACGTCGTGGGACGTCATCCCCGCCGCCTTGTCGACGACGACGAGGCCGGACTCGGTCGTCACTTGTGCATCACTGGGGCGCGTCGCCCTCGTCGTCCTCGTCGAGGTCCGCGTCAACGTCGCCGGCTTCGTCGTCGACGTCTTCCTCACGCGGCTTCTTGTACGGGTCGGCCTCGCCGGCGTACGTCGTGCCGCGCAGCGCCGCGACGGCCTCGTCCTGGGCCTTGGCCCGGGCGAGCACCTCGTCGAGCGCCCGCGCCTCCTCGGGGAGGGCGTCATGGATGAAGGCCAGCGTCGGCGCGGTGCGGGTGCCGAGCTGCTTGGCCACCTCGGAGCGCAGCACGCCCTTGGCCGACTCGAGGGCCGCGGCGGTGCTCACCATCTCCTCGTCGCCGCCCAGCACGGTGTAGAACACCGTCGCCTGCTGTCCGTCGCCGGTGACTCGGACGTCGGTGAGGGTCACGAACCCGAGTCGCGGGTCCTTGATCCTGCGCTCCAGCATCTCGGCCACGACCACGTGGATCCGGTCGGCGATCTTGCGCACGCGTGGGCTGGTCATGCTTCCTACTCTCTCAAATGCCGGAACGTGACGAGTCGGCGCAGATCTCCCGGGGAGATCTGCGCCGACTCGACGGGATAGATCAGGTGCGCGCGATCTCGCGCATCTCGAACGCCTCCACGACATCGCCTTCCTTGATGTCCTGGAAGTTCTTGACCACCAGACCGCACTCGAAGCCCTCGCGGACCTCGGAGGCGTCGTCCTTCTCGCGCTTGAGCGAGCCCAGGTCGAGGTTGTCGGCGATCACCTTGCTGTCGCGCAGGATGCGGACCTTGGCGTTGCGCCGGATGACACCCGAGGTGACCATGCAGCCCGCGATGTTGCCGAGCTTGGACGAGCGGAAGATCGCACGGATCTCCGCCTGGCCAAGGGTCGACTCCTCGTAGACCGGCTTGAGCATGCCCTTGAGCGCTGCCTCGATCTCCTCGATGGCGTTGTAGATGACCGAGTAGTACCGGATCTCCACGCCTTCCTTGTCCGCCATCTGGCCCGCCTTGCCCTGGGGCCGGACGTTGAAGCCGATGATGATGGCGTCGGAGGCGGCAGCGAGGTCCACGTTGGTCTCGGTGATCGCACCGACACCGCGGTCGATGACCCGCAGGCTGACCTCGTCGCCGACGTCGATCTGCGCGAGGGCGTCCTCGAGAGCCTCGACCGAGCCGGACACGTCGCCCTTGAGGATGAGGTTGAGCTCCTGGCTCTCGCCCTTCTCCATGGAGGCCATGAAGTCCTCGAGGGTACGACGGACCCGACGCTTGGCCTGCATGGCGGCACGCTCGCGTGCCTCCCGCTTCTCGGCGATCTGTCGGGCCATCCGGTCGTCCTCGACCACGATGAAGTTCTGGCCTGCGCCAGGCACCGCGGTGAGACCGAGGACCATCGCGGGACGCGACGGGTCGGCGACCTCGATGTTGTCGCCGTGCTCGTCGAGCATGGCGCGCACGCGGCCGTAGCCGGCGCCCGCCACGATCGAGTCTCCGACGCGCAGCGTGCCGCGCTGGACGAGGACGGTCGCGACCGGGCCGCGGCCACGGTCGAGGTGTGCCTCGACGACCAGACCCTGGGCGTCCTGGTTGGGGTTGGCCCGCAGGTCGAGGGACGCGTCAGCCGTGAGGATGACCGCCTCGAGCAGCTTGTCGAGGTTGAGCTCCGACTTGGCCGAGACATCGACGAACATCGCGTCGCCGCCGTACTCCTCGGGGATCAGGCCGTACTCGGTCAGCTGGCCGCGGACCTTGGTCGGGTCGGCGTCGGGCTTGTCGATCTTGTTGACCGCCACGACGATCGGCACACCGGCGGCACGGGCGTGGTTGAGCGCCTCCACCGTCTGCGGCATGACGCCGTCGTCGGCCGCCACCACGAGGATCGCGATGTCGGTCGCCTGGGCACCACGGGCACGCATGGCGGTGAACGCCTCGTGACCGGGGGTGTCGATCAGGGTGATCCGGCGCTCGTTGCCGTCGACCTCGGTGGAGACCTGGTAGGCACCGATGTGCTGGGTGATGCCACCGGCCTCCTTGCCGGCCACGTTGGCGTTGCGAAGCGCGTCGAGGAGCCGGGTCTTTCCGTGGTCGACGTGACCCATGACGGTGACGACCGGCGGACGGATGACGAGGTCGCTCTCGTCGCCCTCGTCGGTGCCGAACTCGAGGTCGAAGGACTCGAGCAGCTCACGGTCCTCGTCCTCGGGCGAGACGACCTCGACGATGTAGTTGAGCTCCTCGCCGAGCAGCTGGAGCGTCGCGTCGTTGACCGACTCGGTCGCGGTGACCATCTCGCCGAGGTGGAAGAGCATCTGCACGAGCTGTGCCGCGTCGACGCCCACCTTGTCGGCGAAGTCGGTCAGCGAGGCACCACGGGCGAGACGCACGGTCTCGCCGTTGCCCTTGCGGACGCGCATGCCGCCCAGGGTCGGAGCCTCCATGGCCTCGAACTCCTGGCGACGTGCCCGCTTCGACTTGCGACCACGGCGCGACGGGCCACCGGGGCGTCCGAAGGCACCCTGGGTCTGGCCACGCTGGCCGGGACGGTTGCCGCCACCGGGACGACCGCCGCCGCTGGGGCCGAAGCCGCCGGGACGACCGCCACCGGGCGCGCCCGCACCAGCGGGAGCACCGCGGCCCGGAGCACCGCGACCGGGAGCCCCACCGGGGCCACCGCGACCGGGAGCGCCACCGGGGCCACCGCGACCGGGGCCACCAGGACCGCCGGGGCCACGACCACCGGCGCCACCGAAGGTGGAGGGGGACTTGGGCATCATCGCCGGGTTGGGACGCGGCATGCCGGGGCGAGCCGGAGCGCCGCCCTCACGCGCGGCGGCGGGCCGAGGCGGCCGGGCGTCGCGGGTGTCGCCGGGGACCTCATCGGCGGCCGGGTCGGTCTTCGGCGGGGCCGGGCGCCGGCCCATGCCCTGAGCCGACGAGAACGGGTTGTTGCCCGGGCGCGGCGTACCGCTGGGCTTGCCGACCGGACGCGGCGCCGGGGACGGCGCCTTCGGACGGGCGGGCGCAGCCGGGGCCGCAGCTGCGGGGGCCTCGGGCTGTGCGGGAGCGGCCGGCTCGGCGGGAGCCGCGGGGGCCTCCTCGACGACCGGAGCGGGCGTCGGCTCCGGGGTCGGCACGGGGGCCGGCTCGGGCTCGGGCTCGGCGGCCTTCTTGGCCGGGCCGGGCTTGCGCGGGGTCGGCTTGGGGGCGGCCTTCTCCTCGACGGGAGCGGCTGGGGCGGCGGCCTTGAGCGACTCGCCTACCTCCTTGCGGAAACGCATCTCCGCGGGGAGCTCGACAGTGGAGCTCGCCGACTTGACGAACTCACCCATCTCCTTGAACTTCTCGAGAACGAACTTGCTCTCGACGCCGAACTCTTTCGCGAGTTCGTGTACTCGGGTCTTAGCCACGTTTCTCCTTCTGGCCTCGACCCGCGTCATGCGGTGCTGCGAGACCGTTAGTGGTGTTGCAAACTCATCGGGAGTTACTCATCGAGTGCTCATGAGCTGCTGCTCCAGTTTCTGGTCGGTTTCGTCACTGTGGGTCTGCGCGTGAGGCGAGGTAGTCACCCACCGGTGCGGTGGACAGCGCTCCGTCGTGCCGCAAGGCACGGGTGAACGCTCTCCGTCGTACGGCGAGGTCGTAACACTCGGCAGTGGGGTGCAGGTGCGCGCCCCGGCCGGGTGCGGTGGCGTCCGGATCGGGGACGACGGCCGGCAGGCCGTGCGAATCCGAGCCAGCAGTCACCCGCAACAGCTCACGCTTGGCGGCCCGCTGGCGGCACCCCACACACGTGCGGACAGGATCTGTCGACATGAGGGGAGCGCTTCGGTGGACCACCGCGCACGAGTCTAGCCAACTCCGCTCACATCACCGAACCGGGCGTACCGTCGGGGCACAATCGGCGCATGTCGTCGCTGCAGTGCGCCACCACGCTCGTCCTCGCCCGGCACGGTGAGGCGGAGTACGAGTCGAGCACCTGGGCGGTCGAGGGTGGCTCGCTGACCATGCTCGGTCGGGCGCAGGCCGCCGAGCTGGCCGACCGCCTGGCGGGTCGCCGCGTCGCGCACGTGTGGACCAGCACGCTCGCCCGCGCCGTCCAGACCGCCGAGATCGCCGCGGCCCGGCTCGGCGTGGGGGTGACCACCCGCAACGACCTGGTGGAGTTCGACGTCGGCGACCTCGCGGGGGCGCCCCGCGACACCAACCCCTGCGCCGAGCCGTACGGCGCCTGGCTGGCCGGCGACCTCGACCTGCGGATCCCCGGCGGCGAGTCCGGCGCCGAGGTCGTGGCCCGGGTGCGGCGCGTGCTCGAGGAGATCGTCGATGCCCACCGCGGCGAGACCGTGCTCGTGGTCAGCCACGGCGGCGCGCTGCGGCTCGCCGTACCGCTCCTCGCCCGCCTCGAGTCCGGCCCGTCCCGGGTCTTCAACTGCGCCACCATCGAGATCGAGGCCGACGACGACGGCTGGACCTGCCGGTCCTGGGACCCCGCCCCCGAGGAGTGACCCGCCCGAAACTCACCGAGAACAGCGCTGACCCGCCCGAAAGTTTCGGGCGGGTCAGCGGTCTTCGGAAGCTTCCTCGTCGCCGTGGATGTCAATCCTCCAGCCGGTGAGGCGGGCGGCGAGGCGGGCGTTCTGGCCCTCCTTGCCGATGGCCAGCGACAGCTGGAAGGACGGTACGACGACGCGGGCCGAACGGGCGGCCAGGTCGACCACCTCGACGGAGCTGACGCGCGCCGGGGACAGGGCGTTGGCGACCAGCGTGGCGGGGTCGTCGGACCAGTCGACGATGTCGATCTTCTCGCCGTGCAGCTCCGACATCACGTTGCGCACCCGCTGACCCATCGGGCCGATGCAGGCGCCCTTGGGGTTGACGCCCGGGGCCTCGGTCATGACCGCGATCTTGGTGCGGTGGCCGGCCTCGCGGGCGATGGCCTTGATCTCGACGACGCCGCTGGCGATCTCGGGCACCTCGAGGGCGAAGAGCTTCTTGACCAGGTTGGGGTGGGAGCGCGACAGCGTGATCTGCGGCCCGCGCATGCCCTTGCGCACCGACACCACCAGGCACTTGATCCGGGTGCCGTGCTGGTAGTCCTCGCCGGGCACGCGTTCGCCGACGGGGAGGAGCGCCTCGAGCTTGCCGAGGTCGACCATCACGTCGTCGGGGTTGCGGCCCTGCTGGATGACGCCGGAGATGATGTCGCCCTCCTTGCCGGCGAACTCCCCGAACCGGATGTCGTCCTCGGCGTCGCGCAGCCGCTGCAGCATGATCTGCTTCGCGGTCGTCGCGGCGATCCGGCCGAACCCGTCGGGGGTGTCGTCGAACTCGCCGACGACGTTGCCGTCCTCGTCGACCTCGGTGGCGAGCACGGTCACGTGCCCGCTCTTGCGGTCGAGGGTGACCCGCGCCTTCTCCCGCGCGCCGGGGCTCTTGTGGTAGGCGGTGAGGAGGGCCTGCTCGATCGCCTCGACCAGTACGGCGAAGGAGATCTCCTTCTCGCGCTCCAGCATCCGCAGGATGCTCATGTCGATGTCCATCAGGCGTCGTCCTCTTCGTCGAGCTCTTCTTCGATCACGGTGGTCTTGCGGTTGAACTCGACCTGCACGAGCGCCTTCTCGACGTCGGCGTAGGCGACCTCGCGTACGACGCCGGCCACGTCGATGCTCGCGCGGTCGTCGTCGGAGGCGACGATCCGCCCGGTGAAGGCGTCGGCGGCGGTCGTGACCTTGACCAGCCGGTCGACGTTGCGGCGCCAGTGGCGCGGCAGGGTCAGGGGCCGGTCGACGCCGCGGGAGGTGACCTCCAGCGTGTAGGGGTACTCCCCCATGACGTCGGAGTTCTCGAGGGTGGCGTCGATCGCCTTGGTGGCCTCGGCGACGTCGTCGAGGGTGACCCCGCCGTCCTTGTCCACCGCGACGCGCAGCACGCGGCGCTTGCCCGCCGGGGTGATCTCGACGGCCTCGAT
>JBAZRQ010000058.1:0-8058 GCA_041662925.1 Nocardioides sp.
GACGTCGCAGAGCACCACGGCCGCTCGGAAGTCGGGCGGCAGCGTGGCCAGGGCACGCTCGACGTCGTCGTCGAACGTCTGGTCGGCGTAGGCAGCCTCGGGGGCGGGCGAAGCGCTGGTCAGCCGGTCGGCGCGCTCGTCGGAGAGGGCGTCGAAGCGGATCCGCTGCTTGCGCCGGGCCTGGTCGAGGAAGAGGTTGGTGGTGATCCGGTGCAGCCAGCCCTCGAAGGTGCCGGGGGTGTAGGTCGACAGGGAGCGGAAGACTCGTACGAAGACCTCCTGGGTGAGGTCCTCGGCGTCGTGGCGGTTGCCCGTGAGGCGGTAGGCGAGACGGTAGACGCGGTCGGAGTGCAGCTCGACGATCTCGTCCCAGCTGGGGACGCCCTCGGTCTGCTGACCTGGCATCTGACCCGGCGTTGACATCGTCGCTCCTCGCGTTGGCACTCGTGATCTGAACTGCACGGTAGAGGTCCTGTCTGAACGTTCCCTGTGAAGCGCCTTCGAGGGAGCCAACGGTTCGCGACGGTCCGGTGTTCCCGGCCCGCGTGTGTCCCGGTCCGCCGGGCTCCGGTGGCGATACGGTGGAGGGGCTCCATGAGCCCTACCCAGGAGGCCGTCATCACTACCCCGATCAAGCCAGCCAGCTGGTCCTACGCCGAGGCGTTCGTCCCCGAGGACGACGTGCTCGCAGCTGCCCGGTCGCGGGCGGACGAGGTCGGCGTCGTGCCCATCAGCCAAGGCGGCGGAGCAGCGCTGCGCTTCCTGGCCTCGGCCATCGACGCCCGCGCCGTCGTGGAGATCGGCACCGGGACCGGCGTCTCCGGGCTGTGGCTGATGCGTGGCATGCGCTCCGACGGCATCCTCACCACCGTCGACATCGAGGCCGAGCACCAACGGCTGGCCCGTGAGACGTTCGCCGAGGCCGGGCTCCCCAGCCAGCGGGTGCGCACGATCGCGGGTGCCGCGCTCGACGTACTCCCCCGGCTGACCGACGGCAACTACGACCTGGTCTTCGCCGACGGCGACAAGGCCGAGTACGCCGCCTACCTCACCGAGGCGCTCCGGCTGCTACGCCCCGGCGGGGTCGTGGCCTTCGACAACGCCCTGTGGCACGACCGCGTCGCCGACCCGGCCCAGCGCGACGAGGAGACCGTCACCATCCGTGACCTCGGCAAGGCCATCGCCGAGCACGAAGGACTGGTCTCCGCCCTGCTCCCCGTCGGCGACGGCCTGCTCGTCGCCAAGAAGGAATGGGTCGCCGAAGTGGAGTAACCGCTGACCCGCCCGAAACTGATCGAAAACACCGCTGACCCGCCCGAAAGTTACGGGCGGGTCAGCGGTGTTCTGCGTGAGTTTCGGGCGGGTCAGCCTGTGGGGGTGGCTTGGAAGCCGTCCCAGCCCTCGGCGACGGCGACGATGTGGCACTCCTCGATCAGGATCGGGGGGCTGCCGATGATCTTCGAGCCGGGGGCCTCGGCCGCACCGGCGGTGAAGGTCTCCTGGAAGGCCCGGCGCGCGTCGTCGCTGACGAAGACGTAGCAGCCCTCGAACCACTCGCCCTCGCGCATCCGCCAGGTCTTGAAGCGGAGCCCGGACAAGCCGGTGAACTTGGCGTGGGACGTCTCGGCGACGTAGGTGCGCAGCTCGTCGGGCACGCCCTCGGCGGCGTCGGCGAGCGACCAGCGGACGGTGAGGCCGTTCATCGGATGCCCTCCAGGGGGTTGGCGCGGGCCAGCCAGGCGAGCAGCGCGCGGGCGCCGAAGCCGGTCGGGCCCTTGGACCACTCGTAGCTGTCGTCGGGGGCGTCGCCGGTCGAGGCCACGTCGAGGTGGGCCCAGGGGGTGTTGCCCACGAAGTGCTGAAGGAACAGTGCGGCGGTGATCGCGCCGGCCCCGCCCGCGGCGTTGTCGGCGTCGGCCACCTTGGAGGCCAGCTTGTCCTCGTAGCCCGCGTAGAGCGGGAAGCGCCACAGCGGCTCGCCCGCCTCCTCGGCGGACTCGAACAGCGCAGCGGCGAGGGCGTCGTCGTTGGCGAAGAAGCCGCCCACCTGCTGGCCCAGGGCGACCTTCATCGCGCCGGTGAGCGTCGCGACGTCGACGACCACGTCGGGTGCGATCTCGGCGACGGCGTAGGCCAGCGCGTCGGCCAGCACCAGGCGGCCCTCGGCGTCGGTGTTGGTGACCTCGGAGGTGCGCCCGCCGTAGTGGCGCACGACGTCGCCGGGGCGCATCGAGTTGCCGGAGATGGCGTTCTCGGCGGCGGCGACCAGCCCGACCACGCGGACCGGGCACCCGACCCCGGCCAGGGCGGCCATGGTCGCGAGCACCACGGCACCGCCGGTCATGTCGCGCTTCATGTTGACCATGCCCTCGCCGGTCTTGATCGAGAGGCCGCCGGTGTCGAAGGTGATGCCCTTGCCGACCAGGACCACCGTCGGCGTCTTGCGGGCCGACGTACCGGCCGAGGCGCGGGCGGCCTTGGACGGCGAGTAGTCGAGGCGGATCAGTCGCGGTGGCGTCGCCGACGCCTTGCCGACGGACACGATGCCGCCGAAGCCCTCGGCGGCCAGCTCGTGCTCGTCCCAGATCCGCACCTCGAGGCCGGCCTCGCCGGCGAGCTCGCGAGCCTGGTCGGCCAGCCACGGGGGGTTCTTGAGGTTGGAGGGCACCGAGGCCAGCATCCGGGAGCGCCAGCCGGCGCCACCGACCGCGACCGCCCGGCGCAGCTCGACGCCCTGCTCCGCCGAGTCGGCCAGGTCGGCCAGGACCACCCGGGGCACGGGCACCGACTCGGGTGGCGTCGAGCGCCAGTGGAACGCGAACGAGCCCAGCATCACGCCGACGACGAACGCGGACAGCGCGGAGGGGTCGAGCGCAGGGATCGTGGTCGCGACGGCCTGACGGTCGTGGACCGCCCGGGCCAGCGCCGCGCCCGCGCGCCGGAAGTCGACCGGTCGCTGGGCGCCGACACCGACGAGCAGCACCAGCCGCAGGCCGGCGTTGTCGGGTGCCCCGAGGGGCACCGCGACCGAGGTGACCTCGCCGACCGCTCCGGTCGCGCGGCTGACCTCGAGGGCACCGAGCAGGTCGACGTCGAGCACGTCACCGAGCTCGTCGGCACCGGGGCCGAGGAGGACGGAGCCACCCTGGCGCTCGGCCGGCAGCACCGGCAACGCGACCACGTCGACCCCGCGGATCACATGAGGCCGGAGCCCGCTGATCGCGAACTCCGGGGGTGAGACCTGACCTGGGAAGGAGAGAAGCGTGGACGTGCGCGTCACCCGACGACGTTCTTGAGGGCCTCGCCCAGGGCGCCGGCCTCTTCGGCGTTGAGCTCGACGACAAGCCGGCCCCCACCTTCGAGGGGGACGCGCATGACGATGCCGCGTCCTTCCTTGGTGACCTCCAGCGGACCGTCGCCCGTCCGCGGCTTCATTGCCGCCATGCGGCACCTCTTCCTGTTCCCGAATCGATTAGCAGCCATGGGCCGCTCACGCCCGTTGACGACGCGGGGACCATTATCCCCCATGGCGAGCGTGATCGGGACCACAGCCCTGGCAGACTCACCGCATGCATGCCCGGTCGGCTCTCTTCGACCTGTACGGCGACCACCTACGCACCCATGAGGGGCAGGCCCCGGTGGCCGCCATCGTGCGCCTCCTGGACCCGGTCGGCATCGCCGCACCGGCCGTCCGCACGGCCATCTCGCGGATGAGGACCCAGGGCTGGCTGGAGCCGGTCACCATCGGCGGGGCGCGCGGCTACCGGGCGACCGAGCAGGCGACCCGGCGGCTGGACGAGGCCGGCGAGCGCATCTACCGGCGCGCTCCCCCCGCCTGGGACGGCAGCTGGCACCTCGCCCTGATCATGCCCCCGTCCGACCGCGCACGGCGCGGCCGGCTGCGCGCCGAGCTGGGTTACCTGGGCTACGCCGAGCTGTCGGACAACGTCTGGATCAGCCCGATCGAGCGCCGGGAGCTGGCCTCCGTGCTCGCCCGCGACGGCGCCACCGCCCGCACGGCCCGCGCCGTCGACGTCGATCCTGCGCCCACGGCCGCCTGGGACCTCGACGCCCTGTGCACGGCGTACGACGAGTGGCAGCGCGGCGCACCCGACCTGCTGCGGCACCACCTGGGCGCCCACCGGGACCCCGACGAGGCGGCGTTCGCCGCGCGCTTCCACCTGGTCCACGAGTGGCGCAAGTTCCTCTTCGCCGACCCTGGGCTGCCCGACGAGCTGCTGCCGGCGGACTGGCCGGGCGGCCGGGCCGCCGAGGTGTTCGCGGCCGAGGCCGAGCGGCTGCGACCGGAGGCCGACCGCTTCGTGCTGCGCTGCCTGCGGTGCTGACAGACTGAGCCGCATGACCTCTTCCACGTCAGCCGCGCCCGTGCAGCTGGACACGACCGACGGCGTCGCCACCATCACCCTGAACCGCCCCGATGCGATGAACAGCCTCGACGTGGCGACCAAGGTCCTGCTGCTCGAGATCGTGCGGACCGTCGCCGACGACCCGGCCGTGCGCTGCGTGGTGCTCACCGGGACCGGGCGCGCGTTCTGCACCGGCCAGGACCTCAAGGAGCACATCCAGCTCCTGCACAACGGCGGCAGCGACCAGCTCTTCACCACCGTGGACGACCACTACAACCCGATCGTGAAGGCCCTGGCCGGCATGGCCAAGCCGGTCATCGCCGCGGTCAACGGAGTGGCCGCCGGAGCCGGGGCCAGCCTGGCGTTCGCGTGCGACCTGCGGATCGTGGCCGACACGGCCGGCTTCAACCTGGCTTTCGCCAACGTGGCGCTGTCGTGCGACACCGGCGCCAGCTACCACCTGCCGATGCTGGTCGGCCGGGCCAAGGCGATCGAGCTGCTCTACTTCCCGCGCACGATCAAGGCCGACGAGGCGCTCGAGCTGGGCCTGGCCACCCAGGTGGTCCCGACCGACGAGCTGACGGGCGTGGTCGCCGGGCTCGCCGCGAAGCTCGCGGCCGGCCCGACCGTGGCCCTCGGCGCGATGCGCCAGTCCGTGGCCTATGCCGCCGGCCACTCCTTCGAGCAGGCGCTCGAGCTCGAGAGCGCGATGATGCAGAAGACCGGCGCCACCGCCGACCACGAGGCCGCGGTCGCGGCGTTCGTCGCCAAGGAGAAGCCGGTCTTCGAGGGTCGCTGAGGGCTAGAGCGGCTCGAGGCTCCGGGGGCCGCGGTAGGCGCCGAAGACCGACAGCACCTGGCCCGGCGCCTCGCGGGTCATCCGCCGGCGCGACGGGCGGGCGCCGTACTCGACGGTGAGCGCGGCACCCTTGAAGCTGTGGTTGAACCAGCCGGTCATGGTTCCGTGGCAGACGCCGCCGCAGGTGAGCGAGCGGCGCGGCAGGTGGAGCTTGCGGGCCACCCGGCGGGCGAACTCCGGCCGCTTGGTGTCGGTGTCGACGCCGAGGAGCGGCTGGTGGAAGCTCAGCACCCGGTCGGGGCGCACGTCGCTCAGGAAGCGCATCATGGCGCGGGTCTCCGGCTCCGACGCCGGCCGCGGCCCCGACTCGTAGCTGCCGTCGAGGTCGCGCCAGGAGTAGGGGTAGTTGCGGTTGAGGTCGATGCCCCGCGCGTTCTTGCGGGTGCCGCGGGCCAGCCCGTCAGGGTTGTACGTCGGCACCACCCACAGGTCGAGGTCGTGCACTGGCGCGCCGTCGCGCAGCGTCTCGAGGATCCGGCGGGTGGCGGGCTCGTCGCCGTGCATGGTGGAGATCAGTACGACGGTCCGGACCCGGGGCGCGTCGGGCTCGCCGAGGTGCCAGGCCACGATCGGACGACCGCGCACCGACGTGCCGATGACCCGCTTCGCGATCACCGCGGGCCGGTCGGCGGCGGCCTTGGCCGCCGGGGCGGGTGCCGGCGCCGGGGCGGCGTCCGCGGCGGGCTGGGTGAGGAGGGTGGCCAGGAGGCCGGTGGTGAGGAGTGCTCCGAGACGTCGCATGTCAGATGGTCAGGTAGGCCCAGGTGAAGACGCAAACCCCGACGAGCATGCCGACGTGGGCCAGGACCGAGAGGCCCGGCCCCTCGGACCAGGTGTCCTCGCGACTGTCGGCGGCGTGGCGGCCCCGGCTGGGCAGCCACCGCACCAGGATCAGCAGCCCGGCGACGACCACGACCCACCACAGGGCCAGGGCGACGATGCCGATGACCGCCTCGGTGTTCTCACTCAGCGACCCGCCGCCGATGAGGAACACCAGCCAGGTCGCCAGGGCGAGCCCCCCGGAGACGGAGTGGACGTTGAGCAGGACCAGCGGGACGTGAACCCGTCCGGCGCCGCCGTCGTCGCGGCCCAGTCGCAGCCGGGTCAGGACGATGACCAGGGCCGCGAGGGCGGTCAGGACGTAGACGATGACCTCGGTCGACACGGGGGGCAGTGTGCCCTACGGGGCGGGGTCGCCGCCACGAGCCTCGCGGTCGGGGGTGTCCTCGGCACCCGGACGCTCGTCGAGCTCGGCGGCGAGCCGGTCGAGCAGGGCGTCGACCTCCGACATCCGGTAGCCCCGGAAACCCAGCGAGAACCGCACCCGGCGCAGGTCGCGGCCGGTGAGCGGTCCGTCGGTGGGCACCAGGGCGTCGGGACGGTCGTCGTACGCCTCCGCGAGGGGGGCGCCCTTGCCGGCAGCGACCATCGCGACCCCGCCCATGGCGAGCACGATGAGGACCGCGAAGAACCACATCATCGGGTGCTCCTCGAGGCCGTCATGACCGCGACCGCCTCGTCGACGTCGTCGGTGAGGATCAGCCGGTCGAGGTCGCTCTCGGCGATCTTGCCGTCGGCCAGCGCGGTGTCGCGCAGCCACGCGAGGAGCCCGCTCCAGTAGTCGCTGCCGACCAGGACCACCGGGAACGCCGTCACCTTCTGGGTCTGGGCCAGGGTGAGCGCCTCGAACATCTCGTCGAGGGTGCCGAGCCCGCCGGGGAGGACGATGAAGCCCTGGGAGTACTTCACGAACATCGTCTTGCGGACGAAGAAGTAGCGGAAGTTGATGCCGACGTCGACCCACTCGTTGAGGCCGGACTCGAAGGGCAGCTCGATGCCGAGACCGACGCTCAGCCCGCCCGCCTGGCTCGCCCCGCGGTTGGCCGCCTCCATCACGCCGGGGCCTCCCCCGGTCATCACGGCGAAGCCCTCCTCGACAAGCCGTCGGCCGACCTGCTCCGCCACGGCGCACGACGGGTGGTCGGCGGGGGTGCGCGCGGAGCCGAAGACCGCGATCGTCGGGCCGAGCTCGGCCAGGGCGCCGAAGCCTTCGACGAACTCGGCCTGGATCCGCAGCACCCGCCACGGGTCGGAATGCACCCAGTCGGTGGGGCCGCGTGAGTCGAGCAGCCGCTGGTCGGTGGTGGTGGCGTCGACCTGGTCGCGACGCTGCAGGATCGGGCCCTTGGACTTGGACTTCATCGGGTCTCCCCCAGCCAGTCGGTGAGGGCGCGCTCGCAGCTGCGGATCTGGTCGACAGGCACGTACTCCTCCTGCTTGTGCGCCAGCATCGGGTCGCCGGGGCCGAAGTTGACCGCCGGAACGCCCAGGACGGTGAACCGGGCGACATCGGTCCAGCCGAACTTCGGGTTGACCACCGCCTCGGGGCCCCCGACCGCCTCGATGAACGCCTTGGCGGCGGGCCGGTCGAGCCCGGGCAGCGCGCCCGGCGCGGTGTCGGTCAGCGTGACGTCGAAACCCTCGAAGAAGTCGCGCACGAAGGCCTCGGCCTCGGCCTCGGAGCGGTCGGGGGCGAAGCGGTAGTTGACCTCCACGACGCACTCGTCGGGCACCACGTTGCCGGCGACACCGCCGCGCACGAACACGGCGTTGAGCCCCTCGTGGTACTCCAGCCCGTCGATCACCGGGCGACGCGCCTCGTAGTCGTTGAGCCGGGCCAGGATCTCGGCCGCCTTGTGGATGGCGTTGACGCCCTTCCAGCTCCGCGCGGAGTGGGCGCGCTCGCCCGTCGTACGGACGTCCACGCGCAGCGTGCCCTGGCAGCCGGCCTCGACGACGCCGTTGGAGGGCTCCATCAGGATCGCGAAGTCG
>JBAZRQ010000059.1:0-8057 GCA_041662925.1 Nocardioides sp.
CTCGAGATCGGCGACCTCGTCAACGCCGAGCCGGAGATCGTCTTCGCCGTCGACGAGGACGGCGAGCACGTCCTGCACGGCGCCGAGCTGCAGACCGCGAAGTCCAAGGCGGCGGTCATCGTGCTGCGCATGGACCCCAAGGACCTGACTCCGGGCAAGGGTCGGGAGAACTGGGCCGTCGACGGCATCGTCTGCTACTCCAAGATCTGCACCCACGTCGGCTGCCCGATCTCGCTCAACGAGCGCAAGACGCACCACCTGCTGTGCCCCTGCCACCAGTCGACCTTCGACCTGGCTGACTCGGGCAAGGTCGTGTTCGGGCCTGCGGCCCGGGCACTCCCCCAGCTGCCGCTGATGGTCGACGAAGAGGGCTTCCTCATGGCCCAGGACGACTTCAACGAACCAGTTGGACCTAGCTTTTGGGAGCGTGGCTGATGAGCATCGACACCCGCAAGGTCGCGGACAGCAACGCCACGACTGCCGCCACCCCCAAGAAGCCGGGCAAGGCCGGCGTCGTCGCCAACTGGGCCGACGAGCGCCTCGGTCTCGGCACGGTGATGAAGAAGAACCTGCGCAAGGTCTTCCCGGACCACTGGTCCTTCATGCTCGGCGAGATCGCCCTGTGGAGCTTCGTCGTACTCCTCCTCAGCGGCGTCTTCCTCACGCTCTGGTACACGCCGAGCATGGGCGAGGTCGAGTACCAAGGCTCCTACAACCCGCTGCGCGGAGTGGAGATGTCCGAGGCGATGGCCTCGACGCTCAAGCTCTCGTTCGACGTCCGCGGTGGGCTGCTCATGCGGCAGATGCACCACTGGGCCGCGATGATCTTCATCGCCTCGATGATGATCCACCTGCTGCGGGTCTACTTCACGGGCGCGTTCCGCAAGCCGCGTGAGCTCAACTGGGTGATCGGCAGCCTGCTGCTGCTGCTCGGCACCCTCGAGGGCTTCACCGGCTACTCGCTGCCCGACGACCTGCTCTCCGGCACCGGCATCCGGGCCGCCGACGGCTTCATGAAGTCGATGCCCGTGGTCGGCACCTACATGTCGTTCTTCCTGTTCGGTGGTGAGTTCCCAGGTGAGGCGATCATCCCGCGCCTCTTCACCGCCCACGTGCTGCTGCTCCCGGGCCTGCTGCTGGCGCTGATCGCGGCACACATGCTGCTGCTCGTCTACCACAAGCACACCCAGTGGCCCGGTCCCGGTCGCACCGAGGAGAACGTCGTCGGCTTCCCGATGCTCCCTGTGTACGCGGCCAAGGCCGGTGGCTTCTTCTTCATCGTCTTCGGCGTCGCGACCCTCATGGGCGGGCTGCTGACGATCAACCCGGTGTGGAAGTTCGGTCCTTACGATCCGACGAAGGTGACCGCAGGCTCCCAGCCCGACTGGTACATGGGCTGGCCCGACGGCGCGTTGCGGATCATGCCCGGCTGGGAGTCCCACTTCCTGGGCGTGACGCTCTCCTGGAACGTCTTCCTGCCGATCATCGTGCTGCCCGGCCTGATGTTCACGATCCTGCTGATGCTGCCGTTCATCGAGGCCTGGATCACCGGCGACAAGCGCGACCACCACCTGCTCCAGCGGCCGCGCAACGCCCCGACGCGTACGGCGACCATGGTTGCGCTGATGACGTTCTACGGTCTGATGTGGGCGGCGGGTGGCAACGACATCATCGCCATCAAGCTGCACCTGAGCATCAACCAGATCACGTACTTCATGCGTGGGGCGGTGTTCATCGGCCCGGTGATCGCGTTCTTCATCACCAGGCGTTGGTGCATCTCGTTGCAGCGCCACGACGAGCAGAAGCTGCTCCACGGCTACGAGACCGGCATCATCATGCGCTCCGCCGTGGGCGGCTACTCCGAGCGGCACCTGCCGATCAGCGACGAGGCCGCTTACAAGCTGACCGCACGTGACCGGGACGAGACCTGGTCCCCCGAGGGGGAGACCGACAGCAACGGGATCCCCGCGAAGGGCGGTCGCCTCGACGGCCTCCGCGCCAAGCTCTCGACCCTGATGTACGCCGACAACGTGCAGAAGCCGACCGCCGAGGAGCTCGAGGACGCGCACCACCACGCCGACCACGAGCACGAGGTGCAGGCTCCCCTCGAGGGCCATGCCGCTGACGGTCACCAGTTCGACGGCCACCACGCCGTCGACGGTGAGTCGCTCCGCGGAGACCACTGACCCGTCACAACTGCTCCAGCTCACCGCTGACCCGCCCGTAACTTTCGGGCGGGTCAGCGGCGTCTGTGGTGAGTTTCGGGCGGGTCAGCGGTTGATCGGACGCCGAAGCGCCTCCTCGTAACCGGCACGCAGCAGCAGGTGGGCGTCCTGGTCATGGCCGAACAGGTTCTCCTTGCGCACCACTACGACCACCCACCCCTGGTCCCTAATCCAGCGCCGACGGAACTGGTCGTACTCCTCCTGGGCCTCGCCGTGGAACTCCTCACCGTCGTACTCCGCGGCCAGGCGATGCCGTCGGTTGGCGATGTCGAGGAAGTACGAGCCGTCCGGGCCCTCGACCTCCACCTGGCACTCGGGCTCCGGCAGCCCTTCGTCGTACCACCGCAGACGCAGAATGCTCTCCGGCCCTGACTGAGACCCGCGGGCCACTCGGGGCGCCAACGTGCGCAGCTGGACGACCCCTCGATAGCCCTTGAACCGCTCCACCTCGAGCTGCAGCTCCGTGAGCGTGAAGAGCCTCAACGCAGCCAGAGCGTCCATCGCGGCGAACGCCTGGTCGCGGTGCAGCAACCTGCCGAGGTCGCACGCCGTACGCAGGGGACTGCTGACCTGCAGACCTCCCAGGACAAGCACCTCCCTTGGGGCGAAGACCCGCTCCCCACTGTCGACCAGACCGTTGCGGAGGCGGTGGCCGGGAGGCGAAAACACCGAGACCGCCGGGGTCCGGAGGTGGTCATTGGGCGCAAGCGCCCCGGTAGCACCCCACAGCCAGGCCGCCGTACGGTCGGTGACGACGCACTCGGTCGGAACCACCAGTCGCAGCATGGCCAGCCGCAGCTCCAGGTCGTCGGCCAAGTGGGGTATCGCGTAGACCCCCCTGATCGGGTGCGTGAGGAGCCCGTCCTCCACCATCTGTCGAAGCTGCTTCCACGAGATGCCCGCGTCGCGGGCCTCCGCCGTGGTGAACGGGCGATCCTGCGGAAGTCGCGACTGGGACTCCAGCAGGGTGAGCAGGCGAGAAGGAAGAGGCATGTCCACCCTTCTCCCCGCGCCTACGTCCTCTCACTCCCGCTCCCCTACCGCCTGTGGAAACACGCTGACCCGCCCGAAACTTTCGGGCGGGTCAGCGGTGGAGAGCGGATAGTTTCGGGCGGCTCAGCGGAGGGCGGAGCCCTTGGCGTAGTCGGCGAAGGAGGCGTTCCAGTCGCCGTACCCGTTGTCGAGGGTCATGGGGCGGTCGGTGCCGGTGTACTCGACGACGTCACCGCGGCGGGTCATGTCGTAGAGCCAGCCGGCGTCGGCGGTGCTCATGCCGGTGCAGCCGTGGGAGACGTTGGCGTAGCCCTGGGAGCCGGTCGACCACGGGGCGGCGTGGATGAACTCGCCGGAGTAGGTGACCCGCATCGCCCACTGGACGTTGTCGATGTCGTAGGCCTCGGCACTGCCCGCGGCGATGCCGACGGTCTCGGAGTTCATCCGCTTGCTGTCGAACTTCTCGATGATCACCTTGGTGCCGGAGCGCGTGGTGAAGCCGGGCTTGCCGGTGGTGATCGGCATGGTGCGCAGCAGCTTGCCGTTGGAGAAGACCTGCATCTGGTAGGTCCGGGCGTTGACCTTGTAGATGTGGGCGTCTCCGACCTCGAAGTCGACGACGCGGTCCTCCTGGCCGTAGATGCCGTTGCCGGCGGCGACACCGTTGATGTCGACGTCGACGGAGACCTCGGTGCCCGGCTTCCAGTACTTGGCGGGGCGCCAGTGCGCCTCGTTGTCGCTGAGCCAGTGCCAGCTGCCGCGCTGCTGCGGGCTGGAGGTGACCGTCATGTGGCGCTCGAACGCCGCCCGGTCGGTCACCGGCAGGTCGAAGCTGACGATCACCGGCATGCCGACCCCGACGGTCTCGCCGGCGAGCGGCGCGACGGACGGGTAGGTCTGCTCGTCGAGCGTCAGCGTCTGCGACGTGAACTTGACGGTACGGCGGACAGGGTCACCCTCGGTGCCCTTGACGACCGCGCGCAGGGTGTAGTCGGTGCCGGGCTCGAGCCGGTCACCGGCGGTCCAGGTGGCGCCGTCGCTGCTCAGCGAGCCGCCGAGCGGTCCGGCGGCGGAGGTGACCTCCACCGTGGTCAGCCGGCCATCGCTGGCGCTGACCTCGACGATCTTGTCGACCGGCACGGGGGCGCTGCCCCGGGGAAGGTTGATCGCCATCGACGGCTGGACGGTCTCCTCCCCCTCGGGGGACGAGGACGAGGACGGTTCGTCGGAGCTTCCGGGCATCGCGGAGCCGGCGTCGCACGCGGCGAGGCCGAGGCTGGCAAGGACGAGCGCGGATGCGCCGACCAGGCGGCGGCTGGACATGGTGTGACTCCCCGTGAATGTCGCTGGACTCGAGCGGCTCGACCGCTCGGCCGACGGTCACCAGGGTAACCCGCGCGCCCCAGCAGATCCGACTCGCTCGCCCGAAGGGGTGGGCTCAGTGAGCGTGCTCACCGCGGTAGTACTCGAACACGAACCCGCTCAGGGCGACGGCGCCGAGGGCACCACCGATGATGGCCAGCCACCACGCCCCGGCAGCCGTCCCGGCCACGATCACGCTGAGCGTCACTGCGCACCACAGCGGCCACCAGGAGTAGGGCGGGAAGAAGCCGAGCTCCCCCGCACCGTCGGCGATCTCGCCGTCCTTGCGGTCCTCGGGACGCGCGTCCATCTTCTTGGCGTGGAACCCGAGGTAGAGGGCCACCATGAGCGAGAGCAGGGCGGTCATGGTCAGGGCCGACGTGCCGGTCCAGTCGCCGCCCGTATCCGAGCCGTCAGTGACGAACCAGTAGGCAGGGGTGACCAGCGCGAAGAAGACCGCGCAGATCACGAAAATCCAGGTCTCGACCTTCACTGCTTGTCACCCTTCGGGTCGTCGGTGCGCTCATCGAGCATCTCCTCGCGGCCCTCCATGTCGGGCGCGTCGGCGAAGCCTCCGTCACGAGCAGCAGGGTTGTCGTCGAGCTCGATGGCGGCGATCTCCGGGTGGTGCAGGTCGAAGGCCGGCGACTCCGAGCGGATGCGCGGGATGCTCTCGAAGTTGTGGCGCGGAGGGGGGCTCGAGGTGGCCCACTCCAGCGAGCGGCCCCAGCCCCACGGGTCGTCCACGCCGACCAGCGGCGAGCGCCGGGAGATGTAGACGTTGTAGAGGAACGGCAGCGTCGAGGTGCTCAGCAGGAACGCGCCGATCGTGGAGACCTGGTTGAGGGTGGTGAACCCGTCGGTGCCCAGGTAGTCGGCGATACGTCGCGGCATGCCCTCGACGCCGAGCCAGTGCTGGACCAGGAACGTGGTGTGGAAGCCGATGGCGAGCAGCCAGAAGTGGATCTTGCCGAGCCTCTCGTCGAGCATCCGGCCGGTCAGCTTGGGCCACCAGAAGTAGAACCCGGCGAACATCGCGAACACCACGGTGCCGAACACCGTGTAGTGGAAGTGGGCGACGACGAAGTAGGAGTCGGACACGTGGAAGTCCAGCGGCGGCGAGGCCAGGATGATGCCCGTCAGGCCACCGAACAGGAACGTCGTCAGGAAGCCGATCGACCACAGCATCGGGGTGTCGAGGGACACCGACCCGCCCCACATCGTGCCGATCCAGTTGAAGAACTTCACGCCCGTGGGGACCGCGATCAGGAACGTCATGCCGGAGAAGAACGGCAGGTTGACCACACCCGTGACGAACATGTGGTGGGCCCACACGGCGACCGAGAGGATCGCGATGCCGAGGGTGGCGCCGACCAGGCCGACGTAGCCGAAGATCGGCTTGCGGCTGAAGACCGGGAGGATCTCGCTCACGATGCCGAAGAACGGCAGCGCGATGATGTAGACCTCGGGGTGACCGAAGAACCAGAACAGGTGCTGCCACAGGATCGCGCCGCCGTGGGCGGTGTCGAAGACGTGGGCCCCGATCAGCCGGTCGGCCTCGAGCGAGAGCAGCGCACCGGCGAGCACGGGGAACGCGATCAGCACGAGCAGGCTGGTGATCAGCGTGTTCCACACGAAGATCGGCATCCGGAACATGGTCATGCCGGGGGCGCGCATGCAGATGATGGTGGTGATGAAGTTGACCGCACCGAGGATGGTGCCGAGACCGGCCATCCATAGCCCCATGATGCCGAGGTCGCCGCCGACGCCGGGCGAGCGGACCTCGTCTGACAGGGGCACGTACATGAACCAACCGAAGTCGGCCGCACCCGAGGGGGTCAGGAAGCCGGACGCCGCGATGAGGCCGCCGAAGAGGAAGAGCCAGTAGCTGAACATGTTGAGGCGGGGGAACGCTACGTCGGGCGAGCCGATCTGGATCGGCATGATCACGTTGGCGAAGCCGAAGAACAGGGGGGTCGCGAACAGCAGCAGCATGATGAGGCCGTGCATCGTGAAGAGCTGGTTGTACGTCTCTTCGTTGACGACCTGCTGGCCCGGGTAGGCGAGCTCGGAGCGGATCAGCATGGCCAGCAGGCCGCCGACCATGAACCAGATGAACGACGTGACGAGGTACATCTTGCCGATCAGCTTGTGATCGGTCGTCGTCATGATCCGGACCAGCTGCTGGCCCAGCGGCTTGCGGCCGACGGTCACGTCGGCGCGGGCAGCGGTGGTGGTCATTCGGCCTCTCCCTCTTCGATCCCGACCTGCTCGTCGGCGTAAGAACCACCGATGATCGGCTCGTCGGTCACGTGACCGGCGTCCTCGAGCTCCTGGAGATAGGCGTCGTAGTCGGCGCGGGACACGACCTCGACGTTGAACAGCATGCGCGAGTGGTAGACGCCGCACAGCTCGTAGCAGTTGCCGCGGTAGTCGCCGATCTCCTTGGGGGTGACCTGGAAGTGGTTCTCCTGGCCCGGCATCACGTCCATCTTCATGACGAAGCCGGGGATGCCGAAGCTGTGGATCACGTCGGGGGTGCGCAGCTCGAAGCGGGTGGTCTCGTCGACCGGCAGCACGAGGGTCGGGATCCGGTTGCCGTCGCCACCCTCCCAGACGTTCTCGCCGTCGTAGGGGTGGTTGAAGGTCCACGTCCACTGCTGGCCGACCACGGTGATCGTGTTGTCGGGCGGCGAGTCGTCGAGGATCTCGTTCTGGACCCGCACGGTGTGCGAGAAGAACACGACGACCATGATGATCGGGAAGATCGTGTAGAAGATCTCCAGCGGCAGGTTGTAGCGCGTCTGCACCGGGACCTCGTCGTCGCTGCGGCGGCGGAACCGCCACGCGGCGTAGAAGATCAGCCCCCACACGAACACGCCGGTGATCAGGGCCGCGATCCAGGCTCCCTGCCACAGGGAGAGGACCGACTCACCTTCGACGGTGCCGGGGTCCGGCATCGCGAGGCGCTCCCAGTCACTGGAGTCGTCGGATGAGCAGCCGGCGAGGGCCACGAGGCTGGTGCCGGACAGGGCGAGGATCGACATCCGGCGCCTGACGGCACCAAATCCTGCCCTGCGCTCGGGGAGTTGCAGACCCACGAACGAGCCTTCCTCTAAGACGGTCACGATAAGGCAGGAGACTAGCGGAATCAGCCCTCAAGTGAGGGACCGGGTCGCCGGTAACCTCCAGGTGTGACAAATGCCGCGGGTGCAACGACGCCTGACCCCGCCTATCTCGACGCCGCCTCGTCGGAGCCGCTCCATCCGGCCGCACGCACCACGATGCTGGCCGCGCTCGACCAGGGGTACGCCGACCCGCGGCGGCTCCACGGGCCCGGCCGCAACGCGCGGCTGATCCTCGACAACGCCCGCGCCGCCGTGGCCGAGGCCCTCGGGGTGCGTGCCGACGAGGTGACGTTCACGTCCTCCGGCACTGACGCCGTCCATCGCGGGCTGCTCGGGCTGCACCGAGCCC
>JBAZRQ010000060.1:0-8024 GCA_041662925.1 Nocardioides sp.
GTCATCGATACGGCGACGCGCGGCCGGTTCACCGCGAAGGGCGCCTCGGGCAACGTGCGGATCGGGATCCCCGCCGGAGTCCCCGTCTGGACCGACATCTCCACCGTCACGGGCCGCATCCACTCCACGCTGCAGGGCGCCGGCCAGCCCGAGGACGGCGCCGACCACATCGAGGTCCGCGCCAAGATCGTGAGCGGCGACGTCGTCCTCACCGAGCTCTGAGAGGCCTGGCCATGAACGACTTCCACCCCATGATCGAGACCGAGGCCCGCTACCGGATCGCCGAACGCGTGGCCAGGGCCGCCGCGCCCCGGGTCACCTCGCGGCCCCACGGTGCCGGCGCCCGGCTGGCGCGCCGGCTGCGCACCCTCGCCGACCGCCTCGACTCCTGACCCCGCCCCCAGGCCCACAGGCCGGAATCAAGGTGCTCCCCGGCGGCTGATCCGTCAGGCTCGACCCGTGTCCCACTCGTCAGCAGCCCGGATCGGTCTGCTGCAGATCTCCCTCGCGGGCGTCCTGTGGGGGACGGGAGGCCTCGCCGTCCAGGTGATCCGCGAGGTCACACCGATGTCGGTCCTCGTGATCAGCGCCTACCGGATGCTGATCGCGGCCGTCGTCCTCGGCGTCGCCGTCGTGGCCCTGCGCCAGCTGGGCGGCGTGGCGCGACTGCTGCGCGAGCGCCCAGGCCACGCGGCGCTGGTGGGCGTCAGCACGGCCGCCTACCAGGCGCTCTACTTCACCTCCGTCGTCAACGTCGGGGTCTCGGTCGCCACGGTGGTGAGCCTCGGCCTGGCGCCGGTGCTGCTCACCGTCGGCGAGTCGATCCACCACCGCCGGCGGCCCGTGACCCGTCGGCTGCTGGTGCTGGCCGCCGCGCTGGGCGGCCTGCTGCTCGTGAGCGTCGGGGCCGGCTCAGCCTCGACCGGGCCGCATCCGGCGCTGGGCGTCCTCGCCGCGGCGGGCTCCGGTACGGCGTACGCCCTGACCACCGTGCTGGGCCGACCACTCGCCCGGAGCGCCGGCCCGCTCGCGCTCACCACGACCACCACCACCGTCGGCGCGCTGGCCCTGCTGCCGCTGGGCGTCATCAGCGGCCTGGCCGGCAGCCCGGTCGTCAGCGCCGACCCGGTCGTCGTGGGCACCCTGGCCTACCTGGGCGTGCTCACCATGGCGCTGGCCTACGGCCTGCTCTACGCCGGGCTGCGGACGACGCCGGGCAGCTCGGCGGTGATCGCGACCCTGCTCGAGCCGGTGACCGCCGCGATCGTGGCCGCACTGTTCCTCGACGAGCGGATCGGGGCGCTCGGCGTCGCCGGGGCCGTCCTGATCCTGGTGGCGGTCGCCGGGCTGCGCGAGGAGCCGGTCGTGCCGCCGGGCTGACGTCTCCCGAGCGGCCGGGTCAGGACTTCATGGCCACGCCGACGCGCCAGTAGCCCATGAACGCCACCTGGCGGCGGTCGATGGCGAGCTCGTTGACCAGCGCCCGCCGCAGGCCGGTGACCACCTTGGCCTCGCCCGCGATCCAGGCGTAGAGGCCGTCGAAGTCGTGACCCACCACGACCGCCCCGCCGATCTCCCCGCCGATCTCCCCGCCGATCTCCCCGCCGATCTCCTCGCCGGAGGAGGAGTAGGTCGGGGTCTCCCACAGGTCGGGGTCCACCTCGTCGACCTCTCGCACCACGACCGGGGCCCCGAGGTGGTCGAGCACTGCCTGGTGCAGCGCCACCCCACGCGGCGCACCGTCCCGCGGGAGCCAGGTGACGCTCACGCCCTCGGGGTGCTCGACGCTCTGGACGTCGCCCGACACCGGCACCTCGAGGAATGCCGCGCCCCGGGCGCCCGGGTCAAGGCCGGCCAGGATGCCGGCGACGGCAGGTACGGCGGTCTCGTCGCCCACCAGCAGCAGCCGGTCCGCCGTACCGGGCACGAACTCGATGCCGCCGAAGGGCACGCCGGCGCGGGGCGCCATGATCGCGAGCCGGCCACCGACCTGGGCCCGGGCGGCCCACGCGGCGCCGGGACCGCACGGTCCGTCTCCGGGGTGCAGCACGAGGTCGACCACGAGGCGCGTGTCGGCACCGGCGCCGAGCACGTCACGCACGGTGTACGTGCGCAGGTGTCCCCGCTCCGCGGCCGGTCGCTCGTACCACGCGTGCAGCCAGGCCTCGTCGACCCCGTCAAAGCTCGGCAACGGGCCGTCTCCGGGGAAGATCAGCTTGATCCGCTGGTCGTAGCGGGGGCCTTCGACGCCGAAGTCGGCCAGCGCCGGGGAGGCCAGCTCCAGCCGGACGAAGCTCGGGGAGACCCGGTCGACGCGCACGACCTCGACCTCCACGAGCAGGAGCGGGAGGCCGACGGCAGGGGGAGAGGCAGTGGAAGTCATCGCGGTCCTCGGTGTTAGGTGATCCTAAGTTAGGACGACCTTACCCGGGCTCCGCCGAGGGCGTCAGATCTGGGTGCGGTGGAAGTTCTGGAACGAGCGCGACGGGGTCGGGCCGCGCTGGCCCTGGTAGCGCGAGCCGTACTTCTCGGAGCCGTAGGGGTGCTGCGACGGCGACGAGAGCCGGAAGAAGCAGAACTGCCCGATCTTCATCCCCGGGTACAGCTTGATCGGCAGCGTCGCCACGTTGGCCAGCTCGAGGGTGACGTGCCCGGAGAACCCCGGGTCGACGAAACCCGCGGTCGCATGGGTGAGCAGCCCGAGGCGGCCGAGCGACGACTTGCCCTCGACCCGCGCCGCGACATCGTCGGGCAGGGACACGACCTCGTACGTCGAGCCCAGCACGAACTCGCCCGGGTGCAGGATGAACGGCTCGTCGCCCTCCGGCTCGACCTCGCGGGTGAGGTCGGACTGGTCGACCGCAGGATCGATGTGGGGGTAGCGGTGGTTCTCGAACACCCGGAAGAACCGGTCGAGCCGCACGTCGATCGACGACGGCTGGAGCATGGCCGGGTCCCAGGGGTCCAGCGCCACCCGGCCTGCGTCGATCTCGGCCAGGATGTCGCGGTCGCTGAGAAGCACGCCCTGACCCTAGTCCGAAAAGCAGTCGGGAAGTTGCCGTGTCTCGCAGTCATGGGAACCTGTGCCCATGACCCTCGCCCGCCAGGTCGCCCGCGTCACGCGGACGGCGTTCCTGGTGGTCGCCGTCGCGGCCCTGATCAACATGGCGATGCTCGCCTACCTCAACTTCCACCTGGAGAACAAGGCGGTGCGGGCCGCCGACGCCGGACGCGAGCTCTGGCTGGCCCACCAGGCCATGCTCGACCAGGAGGCCGGCCTGCGCGCCTTCCTGATCACGGGTGACGAGGAGACGCTGGAGCTCTACCTCGAGGGCCGCAGAACGGTCGGGGAGCAACTCGACGCCGCCCGGGTCGCCCTGGCGGGCAACGACGACGTGCTCGCCCTCGTCGACGCCCAGGACGAGCGTCGCCAGGCCTGGACCTCCCAGTGGGCCGACCGGGCGGTGCGGCTCGGCGAGTCCGTCCCCTCCCAGGATGCGGGCGTCGACCTCCAGGAGTTCGTGACCGAGGGACTGGTGTTGTTCGACGACTACCGCGCGGCCTACGACGGCGCAGAACAGGCAGTGAGCGCCCTTCGCGAGGACACCGGGGCGGAGCGGGACCGTGTCGTGAAGGGGTCGCTGGCGCTGCAGGTGGCGGTCCTGTGTGCCGGGCTGCTGATCGTGAGCCGACAGCTGAAGGACCTGCGTGGCGCCGTGCTCGAGCCGGTCCAGGGGCTGCTGGACACGATCGGCGAGCTGCGCGACGGGAACCTCGCCGCCCGCAGCCGCCCCCACGGCCCGGCCGAGCTGCGCGCCGTGGGTGACGGCCTGGACGAGCTGGCCGAGGCGCTCGCGACCGAGCGCGCCGGCACCGAACGACGGGCGCGGGAGCTCCGTGACGCCCGGCGTGACGCCGAGGACGCCAACGCGGCCAAGTCGGCCTTCCTCGCCACCATGTCCCACGAGATCCGGACGCCCATGAACGCCGTGGTCGGGATGACCGGGCTGCTGCTGGACAGTCCGCTCGACGACGAGCAGCGCGAGTACGCCGAGACCGTGCGGCAGAGCGGCGACGCGCTGCTGACGATCGTCAACGACGTCCTGGACTTCTCGAAGATCGAGTCCGGGCAGCTCGAGCTCGAGCATCAGGCGTTCGGGCTCCGAGACTGCGTGGAGAGCTCGCTCGACCTCGTCGCCGCCCAGGCGACCGCGAAGGGCCTCGACCTGGTCGCCCAGATCGACGCCGCGGTGCCACCAGTGGTCGAGGGAGACGTCACGCGGCTGCGCCAGGTCCTCGTCAACCTTCTCGGCAACGCGGTCAAGTTCACGGAGGCCGGTGAGGTCCTGGTGTCCGTGACCGCGGAGCCGGCCGGCCCGGACGGTCGCCCGGTCCTGTCCTTCGCGGTACGCGACTCGGGGATGGGCATCCCCGCCGACCGGATGGACCGCCTCTTCCGCTCGTTCAGCCAGGTTGACAGCAGTACCACGCGCACGCACGGCGGCTCCGGTCTCGGGCTGGCGATCAGCCTCCGTCTCGCCGAGGCCATGGGCGGCCGTCTCGACGTCACCAGCGAGGTCGGGACCGGCTCGACGTTCACCCTGGTCGCACCGTTCACGCCCGGGATGGAGGTCGAGGACCGGGTCCGGGTCGCGCCCGCGCAGCTGCCCGGGAAGCGCGCCCTGGTCATCGACGACAACAGCACCAACCGGCGCATCCTGCGTGCCCAGCTGGAGGCGTGGGGAATGGCCGTCGACGACGAGGAGCGCCCCGCCGAGGCGCTGGACCGGGTCCGCGGCGCCGACGCGCCGCACGACATCGCCATCCTCGACATGCACATGCCCGACATGGACGGCGCCGAGCTCGCCAGGCGGCTCCGCGGCACCCCGGGCTGGGGAGAGGTCCCGCTGGTGCTGCTGACCTCGCTGGGCGACCGGGTCGCCGTGCCGGAGGTGCCGGATCTCGTGCACCTGACCAAACCGGTCAAGGCGGCGGCCATGCGAGCGGTGGTGGCCCGCGCCCTGGGCTCCACCGAGCCCGTCGACGACGCGACCCCGCGTCCCCAGCGGGTGGGCCGGCTGCGGATCCTGCTCGCCGAGGACAACGGCGTCAACCAGCGGGTCGCGGTCCTGATGCTCGAGCGCCTGGGCCAGCGCCCGGTCGTCGTGAGCAACGGCGCGGAGGCGGTCGAGGCGCTCCGGAACGCGGCGTACGACCTGGTGCTGATGGACGTGCAGATGCCCGTGATGGACGGCCTCGAGGCGACCCGGCGGATCCGGGCCGACCTGCCGGCGGACCGCCAGCCGCGGATCGTGGCGATGACCGCCAACGCGCTGGTCGAGGACCGCGAGGCGAGCCTCGACGCCGGCATGGACGACCACCTCGCCAAGCCCGTGCGCGCCGAGGAGCTGGCCGCGGTGCTGGCCCGGGTCACCACCAGGTCCGTCCCCACCGTGCAGCCGGCGCCGGCACCCGCACCTGAAGGGCCGGCGGTCGACGCGGCGACGCTCAACGCGCTGACCCAACACCTCGGGCCCGGCGCAGCCGACTTCCGCGACGCCCTCGTCTCGGCGTGGCGACGCGAGTCGCGGCACCTGCTGGAACGGCTGGACGCCGCCGCGACCGCCGGCGACCGGGACGGTGTCAGCGCCGTGACGCACAGCCTGCGCTCGTCCAGCGCGTCGCTGGGCGCCCTCGACCTCGCCACCTTGTGCGGGTCGATCGAGGACGCCGTACGCACGGGAGAGCCGCTCGACCTCGTGGCCGCCGCGTCCCAGGTCCACCTCGAGGTGGCGCGCGCCGACGACTCCTTCAGCAGCCTCGTCTGAGCCCTCAGCCGGGAGCGGGAGAGGATGGGGTCATGTTCCACAGATTTGTCGCCTTGGGCGACTCCTTCACCGAGGGTGTCGGCGATCCCGACCCGACCCGGCCCAACGGACTGCGCGGCTGGGCCGACCGGGTCGCCGAGGTGCTGGCGACCCGCACCGACGACTTCGGCTACGCCAACCTCGCGGTGCGCGGTCGCAAGATGGCCGGGGTGCTCGACGAGCAGGTCGAGCCGGCGCTCGCGCTCGGCCCCGACCTGGTCACGGTCTATGCGGGGGCCAACGACATCCTGCGTCCCAAGGTCGACCTCGACACCCTGGTCGGACGCTACGACGAGGCGCTCGGCCGGCTCGGCCGCAGCGGCGCCCGGCTGCTCGTGTTCACGGCCTTCGACCCGGGCGGCTCGGCGACGTACAAGATGCTGCGCGGGCGCTTCGCGCTCTACAACGAGCTGGTCCGCGAGAGCGCCGACCGGCACGGCGCGACGATCGTCGACTTCTGGCGGCTGCGTGAGTATCGCGACTGGCGACTGTGGGACGAGGACCGGATGCACATGGGCCCGGCCGGCCACCAGCGGATGGCGATCGAGGTGCTCGACGCACTCGGTGTGGACCACGGCCTGGAGCCGCTGTCCCTGCGGGAGCTGGCGGTCATCGGCCGCCGGGAGCAGCTGCGCGAGCACGCCACCTGGGTGCGGGCCTCCGCCGCGCCGTGGGTGCACCGGCGGCTCACCGGCCGGTCCTCCGGCGACACCGTCTCCCCCCGGCACCCCACCCTGGGCCGGGTGGGCTCCGCCGGCGCGGACGTCTCGATATAGTCTGACGCCGACCCGGCTGCCGGGTCGTGCGGACGTAGCTCAGTTGGTAGAGCGCGACCTTCCCAAGGTCGATGTCGCGAGTTCGAATCTCGTCGTCCGCTCCATCTAGTCTCGTCCGGTGGAGTTCACCGGTTTCCCCGTCGCGGCGTTCGACTTCTACGACGACCTCGAGGTCGACAACACCCGGTCGTTCTGGGAGGCACACAAGGCCGTCTACGAGAGCGCGGTCAAGCAGCCGATGGTCGCGCTCACCGCCGCCCTGGCGGCGGAGTTCGGCGAGGCCAAGGTGTTCCGGCCGCACCGTGACGTGCGCTTCGCGAAGGACAAGACGCCGTACAAGACCCACCAGGGGGCGTTCGTCGCGGCGGGCCCCGCGACCGGTTGGTACGTCGAGATCGCGCCGCAGGGCATGCGTGTGGGAGCCGGCTACTACGAGGCCGCCGGCCCGCGGCTGGCCGCCGTACGCGATGCCGTGGCCGACGACAAGACCGGGCCGGCGCTCGAGCGGATCCTGTCCAAGCTCGAGAAGGGCGGCTTCGAGATCAGCGGGGAGCGGCTCAAGACAACGCCCCGGGGGTACGACGCCGACCACCCGCGGATCGAGCTGCTGCGCCACAAGCAGCTTCTGGCGGGCAAGCCCTACGGGTTCGCGGACTACATCCACACTCCCGGGCTGGTCGACCAGGTGCGCGCCGACTGGCGCGCGCTCAAGCCACTGGTCGCGTGGCTCGAGCGCGCGTTCGCCGCTGCGGACTGATCAGTCGAGCAAGGTCACAGACTCCGCCCGGAAAGTCCGGAACGTTTTCGACCCCACTTGGCCGACTTCGGGTCGATTTCGTTCCGTACTTTCCTGGAGAGCGTCAGGCCTTGGTGAAAGTGGCCATCGTGCGCTCGGGCTCCCAGTAGGCCTTCATCGAGGCGACGGTGCCGTCGTCGTTGACGACGTAGACCATGATCAGATCGGTGGTGGTGTGGCTGCCGTCGGGGAACGTCGTGCGGATCGAGCCGATGTTGGCGCAGGTGTTGCTGCCCGGGTTGGCGAACGAGTCGGTGATGGTGAACTCGAAGGTCTCGATCGGGGCGATCGCTGCGTTCCAGAACGCCGAGATGCCCTCGTGGCCGCGATGGCCCTTGCCCTCGGGGTCGAACATCGAGGGGCCGACCGGGTCCTCGAGGACGGCGTCGGCCGCGTAGACCGTCAGCCACTCCGCCAGGTCCCCCTTGGCGACCGCGGAGTAGGACCGCTGCGACGCGGCGCGGGCCGGGTGGGGGTCGTTGGGGGCGTTCCAGATGATGGCGTCCGACGTGATCATGGAGGCATCGTAGGGCGGAACTGGAACACGTTCTAGGTCCCCGAGGCTTCCGCCCTCGGCCACCCCAC
>JBAZRQ010000061.1:0-7959 GCA_041662925.1 Nocardioides sp.
GGTCGGTCTCGACCCGGCGACGAACGGCGGCTCGCTGGTGCTGTCGGCAACCTGCGGCCTGGCCGGGGCGTCACCCTCGTGGGCCGGACAGGCGCTGGGGCTCCTCGCCGCCAGCGCCCGTCACCTGACCTGACAGGAGCATCATGCGATTCCTCCCCGCCGTCCTGCTGCTGCCGTTGCTCGCCGCGTGCGGCACCGAGAGCGCGGCGACCGACGAGCCGGCGGACGTGCCGATCACGTCGCGGGCTGTCGCGGCCGTAGCCCTCGAGTACGTGCCCGAGGACACCACCCGTCGCGAGGCGACGTACACCGAGCCCGGCAAGGGTCGCGAGACGGTCGGGGCCGACCTGCGCTACCACGGCGACGGCGAGTACGACGGCGACCTGGTCTCGGTGGTCGTCAGCAGCGACCTGCCGGAGGAGTTCTGCGAGCCGGGCGACGGCCGTTGCGTGCAGCGCGAGGTCGACGGCGGGACGCTCTACCTGCTCTGGGACGAGGTGGTGCCGGAGGAGGACCCGGGTGTCGTCTCGGTCGCGATGGTGCGCGGCGACGAGATGGTGCTCGTGGGGTACGGCGGCGTCGAGATCGTCGGCGACCCGCGCGAGCAGGAGCTGCCGGTCCCGGTCGAGACGATGGAGAGGCTCGCCCAGGACGAGCGGCTGAGCCTCACCACGACCCAGGACGTCATCGACGCCGGCAAGGCCGTCACCGACTGGGAGGACTGACTCAGCCGACGTGGACGCCCTCGGGGCCGTCCGTGGCCAGCTCCTCGTGCTTGACGTCCAGGAAGACCCAGACGACGACCGAGGCGGCGAGCATCAGGAGCGAGCCCACGAAGAACGCGTTGGTCGCACCCTCGGTGAACGTCGCCTGGAACATCGCGAACTCCAGGAGGCTCTCCTGCTGCTCGGGTGGGATCGCCTGTCCGAGCTGGGGACCGACCACGTCGGCCCGGTTGTTGATGAAGTGCAGGGACACGGTGCTGAGCACCGCCAGGCCGAGCGCGCCGCCGACCTGCTGCATCGTGTTGAGCACGCCCGAGCCGATGCCGGAGTCCTCGGTGCGCAGGTGGTGTACGGCGGTCAGCGTCAGCGGGACGAACGTGAGGCCCATCCCGACCGCCATCGTGACGATGTAGGGGAAGATGTCGGCCCAGTAGTTGACGCCGGCCCCGGCGGTGTCGCCGCCGAGGATCTGGGACAGCACGTGGCTGGGGGAGTCGTCGATCGAGAGCCGCGAGAACATGAACAGCGAGAACGACGCCAGCAGCGTGCCGACCCCGGCCAGGTAGCGCGGGTTGACCCGGTTGACGAGGTTCGAGGACAGCCCCGCACCGAAGACGATGCCGAACGAGAACGGCAGGAACGCGAAGCCGGCCCGCAGCGGCGAGTAGCCGACGATCTGCTGGATGAACAGGCTCAGGAAGTAGAACATCGCGAACATGGCGGCGGGCGCCAGCATCATCGCCAGGAAGCTCGAGGCGCGGGTGCGGTTCTGGAAGATCCGGATCGGAAGCAGCGGGTGCTCGACCCGGGACTCGATCACGGCGAACGCCACGAGCAGGGCGGCGCCGGCGACCAGGCTGGCGATCGTCCAGGGGTCGCCCCAGCCGTACTGCTCCTCGCCGGCGCGGGTGAGGCCGTAGACGATGCCGAGCAGACCGAAGGTGCCGGTGATGGCGCCAGGGACGTCCAGCTCGCCCTCGTGTGCCTCGGACTCACGCAGGAAGCGCGGGGCGAGGGCCGCGGCGGTCAGGCCGATCGGGGTGTTGATGAGGAAGGTGAAGCGCCAGCCGCTGACGTCGTACCCGAAGATCTCGGGGTTGAGGCCGGTGAGCCAGCCGCCGAGGATCAGGCCGACGGCCGCGCCGGCACCGGACATGGCGGCGTAGATCGCGAACGCGCGGTTGCGCTGGGGGCCGGCCGGGAAGGTCGTGGTGATCAGCGCGAGGGCCGCCGGAGCGGCGAGCGCGGCACCGAGGCCCTGCAGGGCGCGGGAGCCGAGCAGCATCACCTCGTTCTGGGCGAAGCCGCCGACGAGCGAGGCGATCGCGAACACGATCAGGCCGAGCCCGAAGATCCGGCGTCGTCCGTAGAGGTCACCGAGCCGTCCGCCGAGCAGCAGCAGGCCACCGAAGGCCAGCGCGTAGCCGGTGACGATCCAGGCGAGGTTGGCCTGGGTGATGTCGAGGTCGCTGCCGATGTAGGGCAGGGCGATGTTGGTGATGGTGCCGTCGAGCACGACCATCAGCTGGGCTACCGAGATGAGCAGCAGCGCCCACCCGAGGTGGAGCTCCTTCTCGTCCGTCTTCGTGGGGTCCGAGGCGTGACCCTCGGCGGCTTGTAGGTCGGTCATGAGTCTGCTTTCTCTGCTGAGGTCGTCGTGGTGGGTGCGCCGTGGGTGGCCGCGGGCAGGATGATCTGGTCGATGACACGGGCGATGAGGTCCGCGTCGGGCGCCTCGCCGAGGAGGAAGAGGCGGTGCAGGACGATGCCGGGCACCGCCGGGGCGAACAGGTCGAGGTCGACGTCGGGACCGAGCTCGCCGCGGGCCTGGGCCCGCTCGAAGATCCGGCGGCCGATCGCGGCCTTGGGGGCGATGAAGTCGCGCCGGAAGGCCTGCGCGAACTCCTCGTCACGGGTGATCGCGGTCAGCACGCTCGCGAAGAGCGCGATCTGGTGGGTGTCGGTGAGCCCGCCCATCCCACAGAACGACTCGAGCAGGTCTCCCCGCAGGGTGCCGGTGTCCGGCTCGGTGACCGGACCCTTCTGGGACAGCAGGGCGTCGATCACCAGGCTGGCCTTGTCGTTCCACCGGCGGTAGAGCGTCGCCTTCGAGGCCCGGGCGCGGGTCGCGACGGCATCCATCGTCAGCCGGTCGTAGCCGAGCTCGGCCAGTGCGTCGAGGGTGGCGTCGAGGATCTCCAGCTCGCGGTCGCCCTCGATCCGGGGCCGGTGCGAGATGGCGCTGGCCTGGTCCACGACGCCTCCTTGTCTGTTACTCCGATGAAACGAAACAGTTCCGTTTCATCCTGAACAGAGTAGGCGGGCGAGGCATTCCCCCCAAGTCGATTAATCTTTCGGAACGCCAAACCCGTCGAGCAGCGCCAGCGACGAGTCGAGGGCGAAGGAGTTCCACGCACCGGAGCGGCGCAGCAGGTAGTGCCCCACCCGGCCCATGTCGGTCAGCGAGGCCGAGGCGGCGACGCCCGCCGCGCGGGCGACGTAGGCCTCCGTCATGCGGTAGGACGTGATCTTGTCCGTGCGGCCGTGGGCGGCGCGGACGTGCTTGCCGGCCAGGGTGCCCACCGGGTCGGCGGCCGACCACCACGGGGCGAGGGCCACCAGGCCGGCGACCGCCGGGTCGTCGGCGACGTGCACCGCGGTGCGCCCGCCCATCGAGTGCCCGAGGAGTACGACGGGCACGTCGCCGGCCTCACGGCGTACCTGCTCCAGCGCCCAGCGCGCGTCGGCGACGGGTGAGGCGGCGTTCCAGCCGCGTTCGCGGTAGCGCAGCAGCCAGGTGCTGACCCCGGCCTCGTGCGCACCGGGGGTGATCGCGCGCTGGAGCGCCGCGAGCCGGAGCCAGGAGGCGCTGCGTGCGTCGACGGGCACGGTGCTGTCGGCCTTGCCGCCGTGCAGCAGCAGGACCAGCCCGCGCGCGGTGCCGGGCGCGTCCAGGCGGGTCAGCGTGGGTGCAGGCTGCGTGGGCAGGGTGATCTCCATGAGTCAGGTTCGGAGCCGCCAGCGTGCCAGATTGGCCCCACCCGCCCTGTGCCACTCCAGCGTCAGGGTGTCCGTGGCACCCGGCAAGATAGGCCCATGAGCGAAGAGCAGCCGACGCCTGCGACCCCGGAGGCCCGCGACGAGCACCAGCAGCTGGTCGAGCTGGTCGAGGACGCCCGCTGGCGCTACTTCGTGCTCGACGACCCGACGCTCGACGACGCCACCTACGACCAGCAGCTGCGCCGCCTCCAGGAGCTCGAGGAGGAGTTTCCCGAGCTGCGGACCCCCGGCTCGCCGACCCAGCAGGTCGGGGGAGCGGTGTCCACGGAGTTCACCGCCGTCGACCACCTGCAGCGCATGGAGAGCCTCGACAACGCGTTCTCCTTCGACGAGCTGGCCGCCTGGCACGCCCGCCTCGCCCGCGACGGCATCGAGTCGCCCGACCTGCTCTGCGAGCTCAAGGTCGACGGGCTCGCGATCAACCTGCTCTACGAGAAGGGGCGTCTGGTGCGGGCGCTCACCCGCGGCGACGGTCGCACCGGTGAGGACGTCACCCCCAACGTCAAGACCATCGACTCCGTGCCCCACCGGCTGCACCGGTCCGAGACCTACGCCGTGCCGGACCTGGTCGAGGTCCGCGGCGAGGTCTTCCTGCCGCGCGACGCGTTCGAGCGGCTCAACGAGTCGATGGTCGACGCCGGCAAGGCGATGTTCGCCAACCCGCGCAACGCCGCGGCCGGCTCGCTGCGCCAGAAGGACCCGCGGGTCACCGCCACCCGCGCGCTCGGCATGGTCTGCCACGGCATCGGCGCCCGCGAGGGCTTCGAGCCGACCGCGCAGTCGATGGCCTACGCCGCGCTCGCCGAGTGGGGCCTGCCGATCTCCGAGGCGGTCCGGGTGCTGCCCACGCTCGAGAAGGTCCAGGAGTTCATCGCCGACGCCGGCGAGCGGCGCCACACGATCGTCCCCTACGAGATCGACGGCGTGGTCGTGAAGGTCGACGACGTCTCCCTCCAGCGCCGCCTCGGCTCGACCAGCCGTGCTCCGCGCTGGGCGATCGCGTTCAAGTACCCACCCGAGGAGGTCAACGCCGAGCTCCTCGACATCCGGGTCAACGTCGGGCGCACCGGCCGCGTGACGCCGTACGGCGTGATGGTGCCGACCCTGGTGGCCGGCTCCACCGTCGAGAACGCCACGCTCCACAACGCCCACGAGGTCAAGCGCAAGGACGTCCGCCCCGGCGACACCGTCATCCTGCGCAAGGCCGGCGACGTGATCCCCGAGATCCTCGGCCCGGTGCTCGCGCTGCGCCCCGAGGGTCTGGCGGAGTGGGTGATGCCGACCGAGTGCCCCGACTGCGGCACGACCCTGGTGCAGCAGAAGGAGGGCGACAAGGACCTGCGCTGCCCCAACCACCAGTTCTGCCCGGCCCAGGTGCGCGAGCGGGTCTTCCACGTCGCCGGTCGCGGCGCCTTCGACATCGAGGGCCTGGGCTACGAGGCCGCCACCGCACTGCTCGACGCCGGGGTGATCGACAACGAGGGCGACGTCTTCGACCTGGACGCCGACAAGCTGCGTCGGGCGCCGCTGTTCACCCGGGCCCCCAAGAAGGGCGAGGGGGACGAGCCTGTCCTGTCGGCCAACGGGCAGCGCCTGCTCGACAACCTCGACAAGGCCAAGGGCGTCCCGCTGTGGCGGGTCCTGGTCGCGCTGTCGATCCGGCACGTCGGTCCGACGGCGGCGCGTGCTCTGGCCACGGAGTTCGGGTCCATGGACGCGATCCGGGCCGCGACCCAGGAGCGGCTCGCCGCCGCGGAGGGGGTCGGGCCGACCATCGCCGAGGCCGTCGTCGAGTGGTTCGACGTGCCGTGGCACGTCGAGATCGTCGACAAGTGGGCGCGCGACCAGGTGACCATGGCCGACGAGCGCGACGAGTCCACCCCGCGGACCCTCGAAGGCCTGACCATCGTGGTCACCGGCTCGCTGGTCGACTTCAGCCGCGACTCCGCCAAGGAAGCGATCCTCAGCCGCGGTGGCAAGGCCTCCGGATCGGTCTCCAAGAAGACCGACTACGTCGTGGTCGGCGACAACGCCGGCACCAAGGCCGACAAGGCCGAGCAGCTCAAGGTCCCGATCCTCGACGAGGACGGGTTCAAGAAGCTGCTCGTCGACGGCCCCGCTCAGGACTCGTAGGTCCGGCCTCCCAGCTGGGCCTCACCGACCCGGCCCGGCAGGTCGAGGGCAGTGCTGGAGCACTCGCCGGTCGCGGCCGCGCAGGTGTCCAAGCCGGTCCGGGTGAGCCGGAACAGCTCGTCGTCGACGGTCCAACCGTAGGAGGAGCCGCCCGGGATCGTCACGTGCGAGCCGGCGTCCACGTCGTAGACGTCTATGTCGCTCTTGGCGTCCTGGTCGAGCGCTGCGTAACGCCCGTCGGGAGAGAGGGTCACGTAGACGTAGCCGGAGACCGGGACCGTGAGCAGCGGTGCACCGGTCTTGGCGTCGCGCACCTGGATCTGCTTCGGCTCGGAGGTCGTGAACCGACCGCCCGCGACGTCCGGAAAGCCCTGGACGATGCGGGGCTGGGAGATCTCGCCGGTGCGCCAGTCGATCACGAAGTCGTCCATCTCGGCGCCGAGGTAGACGTGGTCGCCGGAGAGGGCGACCGGCAGGAAGCTGGCCGCGGCGCCTGGCACTGGCACCCTCGCGACCTCGGTGTCGGTGTCGACGTCGTGCACGACGACCTCGACCGTGCCGCCGGCGTCCTGCGCATAAGCGACGTACGGCTGCGCGGGGTCGGTGGCGTGCACGGTCTCCTCGGTCTCGACGCTGACGGGGGAGAGGGTCCCGTCGGGACGCAGGAGGGAGAAGCGCTGCGGGCCGCCGCCGTCGCTGTAGGAGTTGTTGCCGTGACGGACCAGCACGCCGGCCGAGGTGTAGTAGAGGGACTTCACGGCCTTGTCGTCGATCGTGGCTTGCTTGGTGGCGTCGTCGTAGTAGACGGTCGCTCCGAGGGCGAAGGTCACACCCGTGTCGACGGGGCCGTCGACACTGCGGGCCGGCGTGGGCTCGGAGGGGTCGTCGCCGCCGAGGGCCACCGCGCCCAGGCCGCCCACGACCACGAGCACGGACGCGGCGGCGCCGAGGGTGGCCAGACGCCGGCGGCGGCGCAGCGTGCGGCCCTGCGCGAGGACCGGCCCGGCCGACGGCGGCGGTACGTCGAGGCCGTCGGCCTCGCGGTGCAGGAGGGCGCTGAGTCGTTCAGTCATGCTGGGCTCCCAGGGTCTGCGGTACGACGTCCTCGCCGAGCTGCACGCGCAGCTTCGCGAGTGCCTCGAAGGTCTGGCTCTTGACGGTGCCCTCGGTGACCCCGAGGGCGCGCGCGGTCTCGGCGACGCTCTGGTCGTCGTAGTAGCGCAGGACGATGACGGCTCGTTGGCGCGGCGGCAGCAGGCCGAGGGCCTGGATCACGGCCGGGCGGTCGCTCGGGTCTGCGTCGAGGGCGAGCTCGGGCAGGTCCTCGGTGGGGCGCTCGTTGCGCCAGGACTTCTTGCGAAACCATGAAGCCGCGGTGTTGACCAGCACCTTGCGGGCGTACGCCGGTGCCGCGTCGAGGCTGCGGACCTTCGACCACGAGCCGTAGGTCTTGGCGAGCGCGGTCTGGACGAGGTCCTCGGCCTCGCCGCGGTCGCCCAGCATCAGGTAGGCCGTGCGATAGAGCGCCGGCCACGTGGCGTGGACGAACTCCGTGTAGTCCGCGTCGGACGGTGGTCGTGACATCGATGGCTCTCCCTTGCTGGTCACAGTGCAAGATGCGGCCGCGGGCGGTTCGGTTGGTTGCCTCCCAGAAAAGCTGGCAGTCGTCATCACGAGGCCGCAGCCCCTCGCGGGCTACCCCGTCGGGTGTCCGGTTCGGCCTCGGTTCTGTCGCGTTAGTGGCACTGTCGTTCGTATGACGAAACTACGCGTTATCGGGGCCGCCGCCGCCGCCTCCGTGCTGCTGTTTCCGCTCTCCGCATCGACCGCGACCGCGACCGCGGCCCCGGATGACACCGCTCGGGCCGCTGGCAAGAACTGGGAAACGATCGGAAATATGTCGGGCGCCCTGCACCAGGCCTGCCGTGTCCCCGTGGCCAACGGCGCCAAGTGGCGCATCTACAACCGCGTGGACGCCCGGAAGGCAGACGACCGCGCTGGCGCCAGGATGAAGGTCCTGCACAAAGGCATCCCCACGGGC
>JBAZRQ010000062.1:0-7897 GCA_041662925.1 Nocardioides sp.
CGGAGGTCTCTGTGGGGGCGACCGACGGGCTCACCGAGGCTGAGCCGTCCGGCGTCGGCGTGGAGGACGTGCCCTGCGTCGAGGCCTGCGTCGGCGTCGGCTCCTGAGTCGGCGTCGGCTTCTGCGTCGGAGTGGGCTTGGAGGTGGGGCTCGGTGCGGGGGTGGGGGTCGGCTCGTCGCGGTGTACCGCCGGCGTGAAGCTCGGCGGGGCCGTGGACTCGCTCTGGTCCCACGAGAACGCGACGTAGCCGCCCTCGGGGATGGTCAGCGAGGCGGCCCCGAGGCTGGAGTAGGACCAGCTCCCGGTCTCGCCGTCCGACCACCACAGCCCCCAGTAGGCGTTGGCGGGCGCGGTGTTGACGCACGGGTCGCTGGTGGGGACGCCCGAGACCCGGCAGACGAACCCGGGCTGCCGCGAGGCGTAGCTGAGCGGGAAACCGGCGTCGACGAACAGCGCCGACGCCTTCTTGCCGCCGCCACTGGAGTCACAGACCGACGGCACTCCGCCGCCGAGCTCGTTGAAGTCGACGACGACAGTGACCCCGTCGGCCGACGAGCAGCCGGCCGCGGACGCGGGCGCGGGTACGCCGACCCCGGCCGCCGCCGCGAGGGCGGCGGCGGCGAGGAGCCGCCCGAGAGACGCGAAGTGGCGCATGGTCAGCGGGTGACCGTGAGTGTCTTGGCGTTGGCCCGGTTGGCGAACTGGCCGACGACCTTGACGCCGGCGAAGCCCGGCTTGCCGGTCACCTTGAACGCCGTCGCGAAGACGCCGCTCTTGTTGGCACGACCGGTGCGCACCACCTTGCCGCGGAAGCTGATCTTGGCCTTCTCCCCCGCTGCCAGTCCGGAGACCTTGACCCGTTCGAGCTGGCCGCGGGCGATCCGGGTCTTGCTCACACCCAGTCCGAGCTTCTTGGCACCCAGGGCGTGAAAGGTGAGCATGGAGAGCTCTGACTCGTTGTTGTTCAGCAGGTAGGTGCGCTTTCCGGTGCCGACCGGCAGGACGACCTGGCCGAGGGCCTGGCCGTTGTCCCCTGCCGTGAGCAGCCCCTCCAGGTCGCCGGACCGGGCGATGCACACGGTGTCGCCGGGCGCGATGCCGTCGGCGGCGACGCGGACGGAGGCGCCGGCCTTGCGGAAGCCGCTGTCGGTGACCGTGGCGATCGGGCCGGTGCCGGTAGCCGGTGCCCACTGCAGGACGGGCAGCGCCTGTGCAGTCGAGCGACGCCACTGGTCCTGGGTCTCGGCAACGATGCCCTGCGAGCGGCCGAGGCCGTGACCCGAGCCGTCGTACGCGATGGCGCCGAGCTCGCCCGTCAGGTCGGTGATGCACGGCTCGGGGTCGTCGGCCTGGACGCCGCGCACCCAGACGGCCGCCTGGGCCGCGGCCGCGGTGTTGCCCTCGACGCCGAGCGCCCAGCCGGCGAGGCCCGTGCTGTTGGCATTGGGTGCCTCGGTCGAGGTGCCCCCGCCGAAGGAGCCGTCGGCGTGCTGCGCGGCGGCCAACCAGGTGGTGGCCCTGGTGACTGCAGCCTGGATGTCGGTGTCGTCGGTCTGGCTCTGCAGGGCGATCACCGCGAGCGCGGTGACGTCCGTGTCGGGAGCCGCGGCGGGGTCGGCGTCGCAGCTCTGCGTCGGAGAGTCGGCAGCGGCGAAGTTCAGGCGGAAGTAGCCCTCGCCGCACTGCTGGGCCAGCAGGAAGTCGGTGACCGGGTCGACGAGGGTGCTGTTCTCGGCGTCGAGGCCCTGGGCGGCGAAGGCCTGGCCGATGGTGTTGGAGAAGTCGGCCTCGTACGGCACGGTCGGGTCGTAGGTGTCCTGGATACGGCCGGCGAGGGGCGCCCCGGTGGCGACCTGCGCCTCGAGCTGGGCGACCAGGTCCTTGCCGCCGAAGGCGTTGCCGTCGCGACCCGCGCTGGTGGCCAGGGCCAGCGCCTTGGCCAGCGAGCCGGCCAGGACGTGGGTGGTCTCCGGGGTCGCTCCGGCCTGGTAGGACGTGTAGGAGTCGATGTTCGTCGCGATCGCGTCCGTGACCGCCTGCACGGCCGGGTCGTGGCCACCGACCGCGTCGAGCCCGAGGGCGACGTCGACAGACAGGCCCAGGTCGTCGAAGCCGTACTGGTTGTTGTGGATCAGCCCGTCGGTGAGCTGGGACTCCAGCCACGCGGCGCCGGCCGCGACCGGTGCCGGGTCGGGCTCGGCGGCGTACGACGGGGTGGCCGGCAGGGCCACGAGGGTGGCGAGTGCGAGTGCTGGGGTGGCGAGAAGGCCGACGGCACGGCGCGGGCCGTGGTTGAACAGGGCGGTCATGAGTTCCTCTCCGCTGCACACAGCGGAGGCGTCCAGGCCTGTTGCCTGGGGGGCGCCACCGCTGCTTGTCCTCGACAGCGAGTGATCAGGACGCCTCGCAGCAGGTGTTCCGGCTCACCGACCCCGAGTGGTCGGCCTACGGTTGCGGGTCAGCGCCGGCGTCTGACCGGCTTTCCCTGCTACGGACGTGATGAAGTGTCCGGGCCGCACCCTACCAACGCCGCCGCGCGGTGGTGCTGTCGCTCATGTCACCTGACGACCTTGACGACCGCTTTGGCCAGGTCGACTCGGACTCCGTCGCCGGTCCAGGTGGCCTTCACGCTGGCCTGCTCAGAGGAGCCGATGGCCGCGCCGCGCAGGACCTTGATCCGCACCGTGAGCGTCTTGGAGGCCGCCGGAGCCAGCGTGACGCGCCAGCCCGCCGTCGAGCTCAGGGCGCTGGTGATGTCGGTGGCGCCGGAGTAGAACCGCACCGTCGACCCGCTCTGGGCCTTGCTGCCCTTGACCGCGAGGGTGTTCCGCACGTTTCCGTCGTTGCCGACACGAACGTAGAACGTCCGCGTCTGCGTGCGCCGGCCGGTCAGCGACCTGGTCTGGCCGGCACCGGTGGTGTTGTAGACGTTGTTCCCGACGTACGCCGTGTTCGGCGCCGTGCTCACCAGGAGATCGGGACGCTGGTCGCTGGCCCCGATGGTCACTACGGACCTGGTCGGGGCCTCCAGTGTCGGGCGCCCGGCAGGAGCGCTGAGCGACACGACGATGCTCTCGTCCGGCTCGCGGGTCGAGTCGTCGGTGATCGTCACCGGGATCGTCTTCACGCTCTGACCGGCCGCGAAGTGCAGCGTTCCGGCAGTGAGGGTGAAGTCGGCACCGGGTGTGGCTGTGCCCGACGTCCGGGCGTAGTCCACCGCGACCGGGATCGCGGTGTTCCCGCCACGAGCCACGGTCAGCTTCACGACCCCGGCGTCCTCGCGCACGTTGCGGGCCGCGTCCCCGAACACGACCGTGGCCGGAGCGACGAGCGCCAGGTTGTGGTAGCCGCCGGCGGAGACCTGGAGGGCACCGGCCGCAGCGGCCGGCACCGTCGCCTGCCCCTCGTCGGGGCGTCCCCAGGCGACCAGGCTGCCGTCGCTCTTGAGCGCCACGTTGTGGAACGAGCCGGCAGCGATCTGGACGACGCCGCTCCTCGCCGCGGCCGGCACGGTGCGCTGCAGGTCCTCGTTGCGTCCCCAGGCGACCACGCCGCCGTCGCTCTTCAGCGCCAGGCTGTGGTAGGCACCGGCCGCGATCTGCGTGACCCCACTCTGCGCCTCGACCGGCACCGTCGCCTGCCCGTAGTCACTGTTGCCCCAGGCGACCACGCTGCCGTCGCTCTTGAGCGCCAGGCTGTGCTGGTAGCCCGCGGCCACTTGGACGACGCCGCTCTGTGCGGCGGTAGGCACCGTCGTCGTCCCGTAGAGGTTCCAGCCCCAAGCGACCACGCTGCCGTCGCTCTTGAGGGCGAGATTGTGGGTGTACGCCGTGTCGACCTGGGTGACGCCGCTCTGCGCCTCGGCCGGCACCGTCGACTGTCCCGAGGAGTCGAACCCCCAGGCGACCACGCTGCCGTCGCTCTTGAGCGCCACGCTGTGGAACGAGCCGGCGGCAACCTGGGTGACCCCGCTCTGCGCCCCGGTCGGCACCGTCGTCTGCCCGAAGTCGTTGCGTCCCCAGGCGACCGCGCTGCCGTCACTCCTCAACACCAGGTTGTGCCAGACCCCCGCGGACACCTGGATGACTCCGGTCGGGGCCGGGTCCGGCAGCGTCCCTTCGCCGTACTCGTTGCCGCCCCAGACCTCGACCTGATCGCCGTCGGCGGCGTACGCCCGTCCAGGCGTTGCCATCTGACTGGCGACGGCGGCCATCACCACGGCCAGCACGCCGATCAGTACCTTGCGGACCGTCCACCTTCCCCGACCGTCACCGGTCATCACGGCACGCTCCGGCGGTGTCACGTGGCTCGAGCACGACCACGGCGGTCTCGGTCGGTCGTAGTGAGGCATAGGCGTCCAGACCGACGTCGATCTCGGCCCAGCGGGACCACAGCCGCTCGCGCTCTTCTCCCACTGCGGCATGCGCACGGACCGGGCGTGACCCGTCACGGGTCTGGGCGATCGCCTCGGGATGGTCCTGCAGGTTCAGCCACCACGCGGGTTCGGCGGCACCCCAGCCGTTCATCGCCAACGTGACCAGGTTCTGGCCGTCCTCGACGTAGCCGACGACGACCTGGCGGGTCCTCCCGCTACGTCGGCCCGTCGTCGTGAGCCGCAGCGCGCCCCACCCGTTGGGTTTGGGCCGCCACAGGCCCAACCGGCCCCGGGTCACGCGCACCAGCGCGCGATGGACATGCCAGAACAGCCGGATGAACCAACGCGGCGGCAGCGACGTCTGCTGATCAGGCGACTCTGATGCCCTCGCCTCACGATCGCTGGACATACTCAGAGCCTGCGCCTCAGGAGCGAGCCGGGCCAGGGCCAGAGGTCCCGGTAGTTGCGGCTCGGTCTACGGTGACCTGATGCCGGCGGTCACACCACAACGACACGGCCGATTCACCGGGGCTGAGGCGGCGCGCTGGGGAGCGCTGGCACTGCTCGTACGGCCGGCGTACATCGCGACCGAGCTCGTCGTCGCGGCAGCGACCACTGGCGACTACAGCCTTCTCGCCGACTCGGTGAGCCGGCTCGGCGAGAGCGACTGCTCGGCGGCATTCTGCTCGCCACGCCACGAGCTGATGAACGGCTCGTTCGTGGTCTTCGGCGCCCTGTTGGCCGGTGGTGCCGCGCTGCTCGCGCGCCCCCTGGGCCCGTGGGCCGGGGGGCTGCTCGTGGTTTCCGGGCTGAGCTCGGTCGCAACGGGCCTCGCGCCGCTCGACCAGGACGTCACCCTCCATGCGATTGCCGCGACGCCGTTGTTCGTCGCGCAGCCGATCGCCCTGATCGTCCTCGGGGCGCGGCTGCGGGACGACCGGCCGAGGCTGGCCCGGGCGCTCACGGCCACGGGGGCCCTCACCGGCGTAGCGGCCGGGCTCTTCGTGCTGTCCGGTGACGGCCCGGTATCAGGCGCCCTCGAACGCCTCGCCCTGTGGCCCGTGATCGTCGGCGCGGCTGCGTACGCGTGGACACAGATTCCTCGCGTAGATCGACCTCGCTGAGCCTGTCCGGGCAGTTAGGCTCGTCCGGCCATGGACCACCCCACTCAGCCCACTGCCGCTGAGCTGGGCGTCAGCGAGGCCGAGTACGAGCGGATCCTGCGCGACCTACGGCGGCGTCGGGGTGACGAACCCCCCACTGCCCCGGCCTCGCGCCGGCGTCGCCCGGGACGGCTGCTGCTCGCGGTGGTCGGGGTGATCGTGGCCGTGGCGCTGGTCCTCCAGCTCGGCGCGGACGACCTCGATGACCAGGAGCCCGTCTACGCGTTCATGGAGACCTACGAGGGCCACCCCGTCACCTACAGCTCGTGCCGCCTCATCCAGGTGGCCGTCTACCCGGCCGGCGGACCGGCGGACGCCGAGGAGCTGGTGCGTGAGGCCGTCGCCCAGATGCGCGCCGCCACCGGGCTCGACATCGTCGTCGCCGGCGCGTTCGGCGGTCATGCGCCCAACTGGAACTTCGAGGCCGCGCCGATCCACCCCGACGACCCGATCAGCGTGTCCTGGCAGGACGGCGACGCGATCGCGGAGCTGACCGACCACACCGCCGGGCTCGGCGGCAGCCGGGTCATCCCCGGCCCCTACGGCGGCGAGCGCCGAGTGGCCGGCACCATCGCGCTGTCGCGCGACTACTACGGGCAGCTGGCCGAGCGGGGCGACCACGACGAGGCGCTGGCGGTGCTCCTGCACGAGTTCGGCCACGTCTTCGGTCTCGACCACGTGGACTCGCCTCGCGAGCTGATGTACGACGACAACAACGGTCTCACCTCCTTCGGACCGGGCGACCTCGAGGGACTGCGCCTCCTCGGGCAGGGCCCGTGCATGTAGCGCGAGACCTCGCCGTCAGCGCGCAGGACCCGGCGTCGGTCGGGCGAGCTCGTCGGTGAGCAGGAGCTCGTGGCGCACCCGGCCTTCGGCACCCGAGGGTGCGTCGATCCCCAGGAGGTAGCGATGGTGGGGGCAACGTCGATGTGCCGGACGCGGGCGCTTCCGCCTTCCCGCGTCCGGACGCCCGCGCCGGAGATGAAGAACGCCGCGTCCCGTTCGTGGGTGGAGCCGTGGTGCCCGTCCTCGGGTGTGGCGCTGACGCCGCTCGACGCGGCGTACCCCGGTGCGGTCTGGATGACCAGGTCCCCCACGCGCGGGTCCATGTCCAGTCGACGCTGGTCGTGCCGGTCGAGGATCTCCGCCGTCCCCGCCGTCGCCTCCGCGGCCTCACGCACCCTCCGCAACGCTGCCTTGCTCCCCTCGACCTCACCGACGAGGTAGGCGTTGGCGGCGCCGCCGGCGCTCGTCAGCACCACGTCGGTGTCGGGGGCGAGGGGGCCACCGGCGGGGAGGTACTGCCCCGTCAGGCCGCGGGCAGCCAGCTCCTGGAGCAGCTCGCCGCCGAAGGTGCGGTCATGTCCGGTCATCCCGTGGTCGCCGGTCAGCACGATGGCGGTGTTGTCGCTGAGCCCGTTGCGCTCCAACGCCTCGACGAGTCGGCCGACCTGGGCGTCGACCTCGGCCAGCCCGGTGTCGATCTCCGGCGAGCTCGGGCCCTCGCGGTGGCCGGTCGTGTCCAGGGTGTCGCAGTAGACCGCGAGCAAGGTCGGGGTCTGCGGGACGGTCACCTGCGCCCCCGCAGAGGTGACCGGTCGGCGCTCGATCATCGCGATCGCATCGTCGAAGCGACGCGCGCAGGGACCACCCGGCTGGGTGTACAGGGCCTCAGGGTCGCCGTACGTCGCTCCGTGGTTCTGCAGAATGAAGTACTGCGCGGCCCCGACGGTGCCGCCCGAGTCGAGCACTGCCTCGGCGATCGTGGGCACCGCGATGTCGCGACTCTGGCCGCGGTAGGCCTGCGTCTCGCGGTCGAAGATGTAGGCGACGTTGCCGGTGACCTGTGGCCAGGCACCCGACGCGAGGGACGCGAACGACGGGTTCGTGATCGACTGCGCCGGCGCCAGGCTCGTGCCTCGACTGCCCCGGGCGGCCAGGGCATCGAGGTTGGGGGTGGGCACCCGCCCGAAGTAGTCGGCGTCGAACCCGTCGAGTCCGATCAGCACGACATGCTCGACGGGGGTCCCTGACGAGGGAGTAGGAGCAGGATCCGGCGACGCGGGGGCGGACTGGGCAGTGGCCATCAGCACGCCGGTGACCAGGGCCGGGCAGCCGGCAACGAGCAGAGCGCTGGAACGAAGGTACGAACGCATGGAGTCCTCGAATCTTCCGAGAGAGGCTGGAGCGTCGAACCTTGCGGGAAGGATCAGACCTGCCGGCAACGCGGAGCCGGCTGCTTCGCGAACACTGGCGAGAGATCAGCAGTGAGGCGTGGCGCCTATTCGCGTCTGGTGAAGGTGACTGTGCCGTCGCGATGTCGGGTCAGCTCGTAGTCGTCGTGGTGGGCCAGGGTGT
>JBAZRQ010000063.1:0-7892 GCA_041662925.1 Nocardioides sp.
GGCTCAGCCGCAGCGCACCCCAGGCCAGGACGGGGATGGCGACGAAGACCACCGACGGGAAGTCCGTGGGCAGGAACGCGAGCGGCGTCACCACCAGGATCGCCACCCACTGCCCGACCCGCTCAGTGCGAGTGGCGACCGACTCCTGGTTGGGGGGACGGCAGAAGAACGGGATCAGGGCCAGGTTGGAGGCCAGGTGCGCCGTCGCGATGGAGGTCGCGACCAGGGCCGGGTTGCCCCAGTCGGCGAGGGCCGAGGTCACGAACCCGGCCGTGGCGATCAGCAGACCGCCGGCCGCGGCGGACCGGAAGTAGGACCGCAGGTCGTCGTCGGAGCGCAGCGACGGACGGTCGTCCTTGCCGTCGGTGAACAGCCGCGCGACCACCAGGGCCTCGAGGGTGCTGCCGAGGGCGAAGCCCAGCGCGACCTCCCAGGGGCGTCCGCCGAGCCAGATCGTGCCGAACGCGGTCACGTAGACCGCCAGCGCGATGCTCGCCGTGTGCTGGCGGCGCGCAAGCAGGAAGGCGCCGGTGGCCAAGCCGGCGGGCCAGATCCCGGTGACCCGGCCACCGTCGGGCGCGCCCCAGACCGCGACGAAGCCGGTCACCGCCATCAGCAGGACCACTACCCCGACACGTGCCACCCAGGACTTGGGCAACATTGCACCCCTCCCAAGGCGACTCCCCCGAGGGACACTCAACCAGCAAGACGCTCTCCGCAGCCTGGAAAACGCCGAACGGTCGCGCACCGAAACCAACCGTCACCTGGTGTCGTAGGTTCGTCCGATGAGCACTCGACACCAAGAGTACGACGCAGTCGTCGTCGGCGGCGGGCACAACGGCCTGGTCTCAGCGGCCTATCTGGCCCGGGCCGGGCTCTCGGTGCTGGTGCTCGAGCGGCTCGCCGAGACCGGAGGTGCCGCGGTCTCCGCCGCCGCGTTCCGCGGCCGCGACACGCGTCTCTCGCGCTACTCCTACCTGGTGTCGCTGCTGCCCGAGCAGGTCATCGGCGACCTCGGGCTCAACCTCGCGTTCGCGTCGCGGGCCACGGCGTCGTACACGCCGGTGGTGCGCGACGGCAGGCCCGGCGGGCTCTTCGTCGAGCACGACGAGGGCGAGGCGACCCGTCGCTCGTTCCGCGAGCTGACGGGCTCCGACGACGAGTACGCCGCCTGGCGCGAGCTCTACGCCGACGTCTCCGAGCTGGCCCACGTGGTCGCTCCGACCCTCACCCAGCCGCTGCCCGCCGAGCGCGCGCTGCGCGACCGCGTCGACCCCGGCATCTGGCGCGACTTCGTGACCACCCCGTTGGGCGTGGCGATCGAGTCCAGGTTCACCGACGACACGGTGCGCGGCGTGGTCGCGACCGACGCACTGATCGGGACCTTCGCGTCCCTGCACGACCCGTCGCTCATCCAGAACCGCTGCTTCCTCTACCACCTGATCGGCAACGGCACCGGCGAGTGGCGGGTGCCGGTCGGCGGCATGGGCGCCGTCACCACCGAGCTGCACCGCGCGGCCGCCGAGGCCGGCGCCGAGATCCACACCAACGCCGGGGTCAGTGCGATCACCGCAGATCGTGACGGGGGCGGCGCCGAGGTGACCTGGCACGAGGACGGCGAGGACCACACCGTCTCGGCGCGCTACGTCCTGGCCAACGTGGCCCCGTGGGTGCTGCGGATCCTGCTCGGCCAGACCGAGGAGCCGGAGTCCAAGCCCGAGGGCGCCCAGCTCAAGATCAACTTCCTGCTCGACCGGCTGCCCGCCCTCCGCTCCGGCATGGACCCGCGGCAGGCGTTCGCCGGGACGCTCCACCTCGGCGAGGACTACACGCAGCTCCAGGCGGCGTACGACGACGCGGCGCAGGGCCGGGTGCCCGCCGCACTGCCGGGCGAGGTCTACTGCCACTCGCTCACGGACCCCTCGATCCTCGGCGACGTGCCGCCCGGCACCCACACCCTGACCTACTTCGGGCTGCACACGCCGGCCCGGCTGTTCCGCGACGACCCCGAGAGCGCCAAGGCGCTGGCCGTGAGCCGGGCGATCGCCTCACTCGACGAGCACCTCGCCGAGCCGATCGAGCAGTGCGTCGCGCGCGACGCCGACGGCAAGCCCTGCATCGAGGCGAAGATCCCGCAGGACGTCGAGCGCGACCTCGCCATGCCCGGCGGCCACATCTTCCACGGCGACCTCGACTGGCCCTGGGCCTCGCACCGCGCCCGCCTCGACACCCCCGCCCAGCAGTGGGGCGTCCAGACCGATCACGCCTCGGTGCTGATCTGCGGCTCCGGCGCCCGCCGCGGCGGCGCCGTCTCCGGCCTCGGCGGCCACAACGCTGCGCAGGCGGTGCTCGCCTCACGATGACGGCGCCGTGGCGGTGGCAGCCAGCCCGATTTTTCCGCGCGGCTGCCCGCTGGTAATGTCTGCGTCGCTTCACCACGCGCGGCATTAGCTCAATTGGTAGAGCAGCTGACTCTTAATCAGCGGGTTGGGGGTTCAAGTCCCTCATGCCGTACCACCATCACCGCAGGTCAGAGGTCCAACCCGGTCAAGGCCGGGGAGGGCCTCTTCCTCATTTCGAGGGCTCGCCGCCGCCAGGCGGTCTCCCTGCGTAGACTCGCACCTCGTGCCCGCCAAGCCCATCCGCATCGCGATCGTCAACGACTACGAGATCGTCGTCGAGGGCCTGGCCGCGGTGCTCGCTCCTTACCGCGGTCGGATCGAGGTCGTGGAGCTCGACGTCCGGATGCCGGTCGTCAGTGACATCGATGTCCTGCTCTACGACACCTTCGGGCAGGTGCAGGGCGACTCCGTCGATCTCGACCAGCTGGTCCAGGGCAAGCGGTCCCGGGTCGTGATCTTCAGCTGGAACGTGCAGCCGGACCTCGTCGAGCGCGCGATCGCCCACGGCGCGGCCGGCTACCTCTCCAAGAGCATCACCGCCGAGGAGCTGGCCAAGGCCATCGAGTCGGTGCACTCCGGCGAGGTCGTGATCATGCCCGTCGACGGCCCCGACACGGAGGTCGACCAGCTCAACACCGCGTGGCCCGGCGTCGACCACGGGCTCAGCGCCCGCGAGGCCGAGGTGGTGGCCCTGATCACCCAGGGGCTGTCCAACCAGGAGATCGCCGACCGTTGCTACCTCAGCATCAACTCGGTCAAGACCTACGTACGCACGGCCTACCGCAAGATGGACGTCACCCGGCGCTCGCAGGCCGTCCTGTGGGGCATCGCCCACGGCCTGGCTCCCGACCGCAGCCGCACCATCGACCCGTCGACCGACTGACCGTCAGCGCAGGTCGTGCGCGCCGTTCACCTTCATGAAGTCGCGTGAGTAGACCGGCGGTTCGGAGCGGAACCTCCCGAGGTAGGAGTTGAGCTTGATCTTCGCCGGCGTCGACGGGACGCACTTGTTGGGGACGTCGAGGTAGACCTTGCGCTTGGCGACGTTGGCCACCGTGACCGCAGGGTCGCAGACCCGGTAGTTCTCCCCCGTCTCGTCGAGCATCAGGTTGGCGTAGCCGAGCGAGAGCTGCTGCGGGCTGAAGCCGTAGTCGGTCCACCACGTCTCGTCGCTGGTCGGCGGCGGGCGGAGCGTGATGAAGACCATCTGGTCGAACTTGTAGGACTCGGGCAGGACCTTCTTCAGGCGTACGGTGAAGCGCACCTTGCCGGTGAGCTCGGTGACGGTCAGCCGGTAGAGGTCGATCGACTTGCGCTGGAAGTCGCCGGGCCCGGGCCGGTCGTAGATCTTGACGTCCTGCTGGTAGTCATAGGCGTCAACGACTGGGTCGACGGCGTGTACGGAAGGGGCTGAGACGCCCACGAGGAGGAGTGCCGCCAATGCGGCCATGGCTGCGCGCATACCGCCAGGCTACTCCTACTAGACTCCCAGATGGTTGCCCTCCGCAACCATCTGAGGAGCGCCCATGACCACACCACCAAGGCCCGGCCGGGGTGGAGTCACCTTCGCCGTGCTGGCCGTCTCGGTGTCGTCGTTCGCGCTCCTGCAGTCGCTGATCGTCCCGGTTCTCGCCACCATCCAGGCCGAGTTCGAGACCGACCAGACGACCGTGACCTGGGTGCTCACCGCCTACCTGCTGAGCGCGTCGATCGCCACTCCCCTGCTCGGGCGCGTCGGTGACGTGGTCGGCAAGACCCGGATGCTGGTGATCACGCTCTCCGCGCTCGTGGTCGGGTCGCTGCTCGCCGCGCTGGCCCCGAGCATCGGGTGGCTGATCTTCGCGCGGGTCGTGCAGGGCGCGGGCGGCGGCGTACTGCCGCTGGCGTTCGGGATCGCCCGCGACGAGTTCCAGGGCCGCGTCGCCACCGCACTCAGCGTGCTCGCGTCGCTGACCGCGGTGGGCTTCGGGTTCGGCATCGTCCTGGCCGGGCCGATCGTCGACGTGTTCGGCTACCAAGGCCTCTTCTGGCTGCCCATGGTGGTCACGGCCGTCGCCGCCGTGGCTGCGTGGCGCTTCGTGCCCGAGTCACCCGTGCGTACGCCGGCGCGGCTGCCGGTCGTGCCGGCTCTCCTGCTCGCGGTGTGGCTGGTCGCGCTGCTGCTCGCGCTCTCGGAGGGCAATGTCTGGGGGTGGGCGTCGCCCCGGATCCTCGGTCTGTTCGCCCTCGCCGGGGTCGGCGCCGTGGCCTGGGTGATGGTCGAGAGCCGGGTGCCGGTGCCGATGATCGACATGCGGATGATGGCACTCCGGGGCGTCTGGACGACCAACGTCGTGGCGGCATTCGTCGGCTTCGGCATGTTCGCGGCGTTCGGGTTCCTGCCGCAGTTCCTGCAGACCCCCGCCGCCGCCGGCTACGGCTTCGACGCCTCCATCTCCGAGTCGGGCAACCTGCTGGTGCCGTCGGCGATCGCGAGCTTCCTGGTCGGCTTCTTCACCGCCCGCCTGATCCACCTCGTCGGAGCTCGCGCGATCATCATGACCGGCACCCTCCTCACCGGAGCGGCCTTTCTGAGCATTGCGATGTGGCACGACGCGACCTGGCAGCTCTACGCCGCCACCACCATTCAGGGGGTCGGGTCCGGCCTGGTGTTCTCCAGCCTGGCCGGCGTCGTGATCGCATCGGTCCCGCCCGAGCAGACCGGTGTCGCCAGCGGCATGAACGCCAACATCCGCACCATCGGCGGCTCCCTCGGCGCCGCCGTCATGGCCGGCATCGTCACGGCCGAGGTCGGCCCGGGAGGTTTCCCGGTCGAGCGCGGCTACACGATCGGCTTCGTCGTCCTGGCCGTCGGCATGGTGGCCGCGGCCGCTGCGGCGTACTTCATCCCAGACCATCGCGAGCAGCCCACCTCAGGGCCGTTGCAGGACGCCGAGAACGCCGAGCTCGGTTATGTGGCCGGCGCCTCGAGCGTCAGCTCCGCAGGACGAAGGACCGCACCAGGTCCTGCTTGATCTGTGCATCGGTCCAGGCGAAGCGCACCCACCGCCGCTTGGAGAACAGCCGGGTCTGGTCGGCCGACCACCGCGAGCGCGGGTTCTCGTACTGGCTGTAGGTGAGGATCGTGCGCGCGTCGACCCCTCCGCCGTCCAGGAACGAGATCGCCTGGATGTGCGACGAGCCGTAGGTCACGGCCCGGAACCTGTCGGCGTTCTGCACCGGGTTGCGTGAGGCCAGCGCGTTGGCGTTGCCGACGGAGTCGCCGGTGCCGCCACCGAGCGGGATCGGCGGGGCGCCGCGGTCGCCCGCGACCTGCAGCGAGCCCCAGGTCGCGTCGAGCGGGACCTTCCGGGCGCGCAGGTAGGCGATCGCGTCACTCATCGCCGCGACCACCTCCGGGTTGTCGGTGTTGAGGTCACGCGGGGTGTTGAGCGGGTCGTCGGCGGAGAACGGCACCCGCCACACGGTCTCGGCCAGCCCGAGCGGGACCGAGGGAAGGCGCTCGACGAACGCCTCGAAGATGTGGGTGCCCACCGACGTCGTACGCGACCGGCCGTCCCACTTGCGCAGGACCGCACACGCCTTGGTCTCGCCCGTGGCCTGGCACACCTCGTTGAGCGCACCCCCGGCGCGCATCACCTCGGCAGTCCGCAGCCGGTTCTCGTGCTCGTGGCGGCGGAAGGTGAGCGGGGTCTCGCGCCCCTTCTTCAACCGGTCGATGACGTACTGCGACACCATCCGGGTGCGCATCGTGCGCTGGCAGCGCTCGCAGCCGATGATGTGGTCGAAGCCCTCGAGCCGGACCTTGTCGTTGGGCAGCCAGTAGGAGTCGTTGGCGTTCATCACCCAGTCGCGGCGTACGACGGACGGCAGGTTCTTGGGACCGAAGATCCCCGGGCGCTGCGCGTCGGCGTCGGTGCCCCAGGCGCAGGACGACTCGGCGAGCGCGCCGTTGAGGCCCGGCAGGCCGGCGACCTCGTCGAGCACCCGGCCCACGGGCGTCATGCAGGCGTCGGCCATCTCGTCGGTCACGTGCGGCACCACCGAGTGGTCGGCGTAGAGCACGTCGCCGTAGCGGTCGGCGGCCGTGGTGTTGACCCACGGCATGCCACCCGCCCGGTCCTGGCGGCGCAGGAGGTCACGGACGTTGCGCGCCTTGCCCATGTTGAGGAAGGTGTCGATCGTGCGCAGCTGCTCGCCGTTGGCGTCGCGGATCGCCCAGAGGCTGGCCGGGCCCCACGGCATCAGCAGCGCGGGCGCGTCGATGACGTAGCCCTGACCGGTCCGGTAGAGGTCCTCGGTGACGGTGCCGACGGAGCCGTCGGCGCGCTTGACCCGCACCTTGACCTGGCGGTGCTCGAGCTCACGCGGACCCGACTCGGTCAGGTAGCTGGTCGGGCCGACGGTGGGGTACTCGTAGGGCGTGAACCGGTAGGCGGTGGAGACCGTGTGGCTCCAGGCGACGTCGCGGTTCCAGCCGATGTTGACCGCGGGCGAGCCGATCAGCGACGCCCCGGCGACGTCGTACTTGCCGGGGATCGTGAGGTGCTGCTGGGTGAAGTGGTAGCGCCCACGCCACGGGAAGTGCGGGTTGCCGAGCAGCATCCCGCGGTGGGTGGAGGTGGACTGGGCACCGACCGCGGTGGCGTTGGAGCCGAACGCCGACTCGGGGTCGCGGCCGAGCCCCTTGAGCAGGGCCTCGCGGTCGACGTCGGCGGCGCGGACCGGCAGCTCGGGCAGGCCCGGCTCGCCGGGCGTGGGCGGGTCGGCGTCGACGATCTCCTTGACGAAGACCCCCGCCGAGGCGAGCAGGTTGGCGAGGTAGACGCCGTACCAGAGGTCGATCGGGGTCGCGTCGGGCTCGAGGTAGCGCGCACCCTTGCAGGCCGGGTCGGTCACGGTGTTGGTGCGCAGCCACTTGTTGATGCCCGCGACGTAGCCCTTGACCATCGCCCGCGCCTCGCGGCCGGGTCCGGCCTTGGAGGCGAGCAGCTTCTCCACGACGCGACGGTTGCGCAGGTCGGTCACGAACGCGTCGACCTGCAGGTTGGAGGCCTCCAGCGTCACCTGGTCGTCGTAGCGCTTCTGCGGGCCGAGGTAGAGCGAGCGCTGGCCACGACCGGTCAGCACGGTGTCGGCGAGCGTGCAGATCGACGCGTCCGCCGCGGCGTAGCCACTGCCGAAGCCGAGCGAGCCGAAGCTGTTGGCCGTGATGTGCGGGATGCCGTGCTCGGTGATCTTGACCCGCGCCGTGTACGCCGGTCGCGCGGCGGCGCCGCGGGCGGCCGAGGGCGCCTGCGTGGCGGTCGGGGCGGCGTCGGCGCTGCCGGTGGCAGTCGCGACGACCGCGACGGCCGGGACGAGGGAGAGGGCAGCGACCAGGGCGGTGACCCGGGATACACGGTGTCGGAGCATGACCGGCTCAACGGCCCAGGTGTGACGATGGTTACGGATCAGTAACCAGGGATCCAGCCCGCCTCGGCGTTTCGA
>JBAZRQ010000064.1:0-7764 GCA_041662925.1 Nocardioides sp.
CGGCCCAAGGGGCCAGGGCGCCAGGGAACCTCCTCGGTGGGAAAGTGGGCATGGGGGCGGCCGGTCGCCGTCGAGGTCATCGCCATTCCGTTCTTGGGTTCGATATCCCCCTGGGGGGTTGACGAATGGAACCGTAGCAGATCCCCCCAGGGGGTTGTATAGTTGACGGTATGGCCTCCTACACGATGAGTATCACGATCCCCCGCCCCTACGACGAGACGGTGGCCGCGGTGCGCGAACAGCTCACCGAGGCGGGCTTCGGGGTCCTGACCGAGATCGACATCAAGGCGACCCTCAAAGCCAAGCTGGACGTCGACGTCGCTCCCCAGGTGATCCTCGGGGCCTGTCGCCCCCAGCTCGCCCACCGCGCCCTCGAGGCGGAGCCCTCGATCGCGGCCATGCTTCCGTGCAACGTGGTGGTCAGGTCCACTCCGGACGGCACCGTCGTGGAGGCCTTTGACCCGCAGGTAATGATGTCCTTCGCCGGCGACGGCGCCGCAGGCGAGGCCCTCAAGGCCGTCGCGAGCGACGCCCGTGACCGACTCTCGGCCGCACTGACCGCCCTCAACAAGGAAGAAGCACGCTGATGGAGCTCGAGCCCACCGAGATCAAGGCGATCATCACCCGGATGAAGCGCGCCAACGGACACCTGGCCAGTGTCATCCGGATGATGGAGGAGGGCTCCGACTGCGAGTCGATCCTGACCCAGCTCGCCGCCGTCAACAAGGCGATCAGCCGCAGCGGCTACGCGCTCGTGGCCAATGGGCTGCAGAGCTGCCTGGAGGCCGGCGACGGCATCGACAGCGTCGACGTCAAGAAGATGGAAAAGCTGTTCCTGGCCCTGGCCTGACCTGACCGTCGTACGCCGCCGGCTCAGCGCCGGCCCTTGCCCGAACCCTTGCCCTTGCCGGGGCCCTTCCCCTTGCCCTTGGCCGTCCCGCTGCCCTTGACCCGGTCAGCCTTGGGCTTGACCGAGCCCTTCGGCTTCGTCTTGGCGCCCTCCGACCTGACCTTGGCAGGCGGGGGCTGCACGACCGCGCTGGGCGCGGCGGCGGGTGCCGACGTCTGCGGGTCCTTCGCGGTGCCCGCCACACTCTGAGTCCGCTCGGGAGCGGCCTTGTCCGCAGCGGTGGGGTCACCCGGGCCGAGCAGTCCGGTCCCCGCGGCGACCATCGCGACCGCGACCAGGGCGGCGGCCGGGACCAGCCCGGCCAGCCGGCGCCGACGTCGGGCCGTCGGCCCACTCGTCGCCAGCGGCACCAGGTCGTGGGTGCTGCCTCGCTCCAGGGCGGCCAGGCGTCCGGCCACCTGCTCCGCCGTGGGCCGGTCGGCGGCCTCGCGCGCGGTCATCGCCCGCAGCAGGTCCTGCCAGGCCGATGGCAGGTCGTCGGGCACCTGAGGATCGCGGGTCAGGCGTGCGAGCGCCGCCTCTGCGGTGGGTCCGGTGAACGCCCTCTCGCCGGTGACGGCCTCGAGCAGCACCAGCCCCAGCGCATAGATGTCGATGGCCTGGGTCAGCGCTCCGCCGGAGACCTGCTCCGGCGCGAGGTAGCTGACGGTGCCGATCGTGGTGCCGGTCGTGGTGTGCCGGACCGAGTCCCCGATCAGGCGCGCGATGCCGAAGTCGGCGAGCTTGACCCGGCCGTCGTGGCCGACGAGGACGTTGCCCGGCTTGACGTCGCGGTGCACGACGCCCTCCCCGTGGGCGTAGCAGAGGGCCTCGGCCACCACCCGCAGGATGCGCGCCGCTTCGTCAGGGCCCAGCGGCCCCTCCTCCAGCACCGCGGCCAGGTTGGTGCCCTCGACCAGCTCCATCACGAGGTAGGCATGGTCCTCGCTCGTGCCCGCGTCGAGCACCGTGACCAGACCGGGGTCGGACAGCTGCGCCAGGGTGCGCGCCTCGGCAGTGAACCGCGCCCGGTCCGCCCCTGAGGTGGTCTCCTGGCGCAGCAGCTTCACCGCCACCTCGCGGTCCAGCAGCGTGTCCACGGCCCGGTGTACGTCGGCGACGCCGCCGCGGCCGATGACCGGGCCGAGCTCGTAGCGATCGGCGATCCGCGGAGTCGGTGCCTGGACCGGCTCCACCCGCTCGGCGAGCAACGCCTCCATGTCCAGGATCGCCTGGGTCGGCTCGGGGTCGTCGACCTGTCCTGGGATGTCTTCGGGGTGCATGGGCCTCGTCGTCTCTGTGCGCCCACGGGGATGGCGGCACTGCTTACCGATGCCCGACTGGCGGGGCGGCGAAACCCCCGAGACCTCACCCGAAAGGGTGCTCTAGTCCGGCCGCCCGGTCGCCGCGATCCCGATCCCCAGGCCGATCATCGACAGGCCACCCACGGCCCCGAGGGTGCGCCCGCGGCCTGGCGACGCGTTGAACCAGTCGCGCAGCCGGCTCGCTGCGGCAGCCCAGACGGCGTCGCACAGCAGGCCCAGGGTGACCGCCATCGCCCCGAGCACGAACATCTGCACCGGCACGTGGCCGCGCGAGCGCTCGACGAACTGGGGCAGCAGCGCCGCGAAGATCATGAACCCCTTGGGGTTGCTGACGCCGACGACGAAGCCCTGGCGCATCGCCGTACGCCACCCCAACGGCGCTCGCGCGGACTCCTCGACGTGCAGGCCGGCGCGGTGACGGAACGCCTGTATCCCCAGCCACACGAGGTAGGCCGCGCCGAGGACCTTGAGCACGGTGAACACCACGATCGACTCGGCCACGATCGCGCCGAGCCCGACCGCCACCAGTGTCATCACCACGAGCAGCCCCAGCGTGTTGCCGGCGACGCTCGCCAGTGCCACCCGCTGGCCGTAGGCCAGGGCGCGGCCGATGACGAACACCACGCTCGGTCCCGGGATCACGATCAGGACGAGGGCGGCGAGCCCGAAGGTCAGCAGCTGCTCGCCGGTGACGAAGGTCGACATGGGTGCTGCTCGGGCTAGTCGAGCTCGCTGCGCGCGATCATCGGGGTGACCCGCACGTCGGCGTGGACGAACGCGTGGTCCGTCGCCGACGTGATCGGCGAGCCGTAGTCGACGACGTGGCCGGAGAAGTCGACCTCCCCGGCGCCCATGATCCAGTCGATCTTGATCGGCCCGGCGCCGGTGTTGCAGCCACCGGAGTAGTAGGCGCCGTTGGAGCCGACCATCCCGGTCGAGGCAGCGACCCGGCAGAAGAACTCGGTGTGCTCGTTGGTGTCACCCAGGATGAACACCGTCTTGCCGGTGCTGCGCAGCTCGTTGATGAGCGCGATCTCCTCGCCCGTGGCGGCGTCGCGGTCACCCTCCTGGTCGCGCGGGGAGTTGTGGATGTCGATCACGTAGAACTCGCCCAGGGTGGCGCGGTGCTGCAGCAGCACCCACGGGATCGGGCGCTGCTGGTGGTCGAAGGTGGTGGTGATCGAGCCGGTGTCCTGCAGGGAGAACATCGAGTCGCGCCACGCGATCTGCAGCCGGACGCCCTGGTTGCCGAGCCCCTGGCCGGGCCAGATGGTGTAGCCACCGAGCTGGCTCTGCATGACCGCGAGCTGGTCGTCCTGGACCTCCTGGAGGCCGACGACGTCGACCCCGCGGCCCTCGATGGCGCCGGCGAGCGCGGCCGCGCGGCTGGTGCCGCCGCCGCGGTGCTGGCTGCCGAGGATGTTGAGGGTGCCCATGCGGAAGGAGAACGGGTCGCCCGGCACCGGTCCCGGCGGCAGCTTCTCGATCGTGGGTGGGGCCTTGACGACCTCGTAGGGCGGGATCCGCACCAGCGAGGTGGCGACCGGCTTCACCTTCGTGGTCGTGAGGGCCGGGGCGCGGTTGCCGGCTCCGAGGCCGCCGCGGGAGACGTTGACGGGGCGCGCCGTGACGTCGGCGTTGTGGACGACCGACTGGGCCCCGACGTCGACCACCCTGAGGTCGATCGAGGCGGAGGGGGCGCTCATGATGCCGATGCCGACCGGGACCGCAGTGGCCAGGCTCGCCACGAGCAGCAGGGCTCGGGAGTGTCTGGCGCGGCGGGGCACCGGACGAGGATAACCGCGATCGCCGGGGAACACGCCATCGAGCGGGCCCATCTCAACGACCGGCGCGGGCGCGCAGCCGGGCCGTGGCCCGCACGAGATGGTGGTCGCTGGCGCGCCGGATGGCCTTGCCGTCCTCGGTCTCGTAGTCGGAGAAGTCCAGCAGGCCGCGGCCGAAGACCCAGTCGACCCGCAGCGGTCGCCCGGGCGGCACGCAACGCCGGGCGGAGACCCAACCACCGTTGGCCGCCTGCAGGTCGGTGCGCCCGACGACCTTGCAGAACGCCTCCCGGCGCTCGTTGTGGTCGCCCAGGAGCACCACGGTCCGCCCGGTGCTCCGCAGCCGGTGGACGAGCTCGATCACCCGCCCGGTGGCGCGGTCGCGCTCGAGCTCCTGCCGGCGCGGCGAGTGGTGCACGTCGATGACGTAGAGCGCCCGTCCGCTGGCGCGGTGGCGCAGCAGGACCCACGGCACAGGCCGGTTCTGGCGGTCGAACTTGGTCACCAGGGTGCCGGTGTCGAGCAGGTCGAAGGCCCGCTCGCGCCAGGCGATCTGCAGCCGCAGCGCGCCCTTGCCGAGCTGGTAGGCCGGCCAGATCCGGTGCTGGTCGAGCTCGTGCTTGAGCACGAGGAGCTGGTCGGCCTGCACCTCCTGGAGCGCGACCAGGTCGAGGTTCTTGCGCTCGATCAGCTCGCTGACGATCCGCGCCCGCTGCTTGCCCGGGGGCCGGCCACCGGGCTCGGCCGTGTGCTGGCTGCCCAGGACGTTGAACGTCGCGACATCGAAGGACGCGTAGCGCGCAGCGGACGCCCTGGATGCCTCGGGTGGTTCCGGCTCCGGCGTGCGGGCTGCGGCGGGGACCCCGAGACCGAGGGCCAGCAGCGCCGCCAGGCCACTCGCCGTACGGCGCAGCGTGGCCGGTCTAGTCCGGGTCACGCATCGACGTTACAAATGCGCGGCGGTCCAGGAAAGCCCCCGCGCCGCAAGACCGTCGAGGGGCCGTCGAGGGGAGGTCAGGGGTGACCGGGCTGCGACTTCTTGGTGGAGGGGTCGAAGCGCCCCTCGGCCTCGGACTGGGCAGCGCGCTTGAGGTGCTTGGTCAGGCTGAAGCCGAGGAGGGCCACGGCGAGGATGCCCAGCCCGAAGAGCGCGAAGGCGGTCCAGCCGGCGACCACGTCGTCGGGCTCGGGGCCCTTCTCCACGAGCGGGAGAAGAAGCAGGGTCAGAGCGTCCATGGGCACAGTCTCTCAGGCGGGGTCGGTGATGCCGGCGAAGAGGTCGTCCTCGGGGGTCCTCGAGGCGACGTGGCTCACGACGAGCTCGTAGTCCTCGGTCGGCCAGACCTTCTCCTGGAGCTCGCGCGGGATCGCGAACCAGAAGCCGTCAGGGTCGATCTGGGTGGCGTGCGCGAGCAGCGCCTGGTCGCGCACGCCGAAGTAGTCGGCGCACGGCACCTTGGTCGTGATCCGGGCGTCCCAGTCGGGCTCGGGCTTCCACTCGGCGAGCCGCTCGCCCCACGGTGACTCGAGGTCGTGGGCGAGCATCGCCTCGTGGATGGCCTGCATCCGGGGGCGGTTGAACGAGTGGTGGTAGTAGAGCTTCAGCGGCTGCCACGGCTCCCCCGCCTCCGGGAACCGGTCCGGGTCGCCGGCCGCCGCGAACGCGGCCACGCTCGCCTCGTGGCAGCGGATGTGGTCGGGGTGCGGGTAGCCCCCGCGCTCGTCGTACGTCGTGACCACGTGAGGCTTGAACGAACGGATCAGCGCGACCAGCCGCTCGGTCGCCTCCTCCAGCGGGACCACGGCGAAGCAGCCCTCGGGCAGCGGTGGCTTGGGGTCGCCCTCCGGCCAGCCGGAGTCGACGAAGCCGAGCCAGTCCTGGGTCACGCCGAGGATGTCGCGAGCGCGCTCCATCTCCTGGCGTCGTACCTCGGAGATGTTGGCCAGGATCTCGGGCCGGTCCATCTTGGGGTTGAGGATCGAGCCCCGCTCGCCCCCGGTGCAGGTGACCACGTGGACGTCGACGCCTTCGGCGACGTAGCGCGCGGTGGAGGCGGCGCCCTTGCTGGACTCGTCGTCGGGGTGGGCGTGCACGTGCATCAACCGGAGGCCCGCACGGGCGCCGGTCGGAGGGTGCTGCGGCATCCCACCATCGTAGGTGTCACCCTGGAGGGGTGACCTCGCAGACTCCTCCGGCACCCCTCGTCGACCGGTACGGCGCGCCCCGCCCCGGGCGGCGGCGAGCCCTGATCGCCGGTTGCCTCGTGGTCGTCCTCGCCTTCCTGGGGTGGCTCGGGTGGACCACGTGGGAGCACGCCACCCCCCGCGTCGACTCCGAGCTGGTGTCGTTCGACATCGTCGACGAGCACACCGCGACGGCCGTGCTGCAGATCGAGTTCGCCGACGACGACGTCGAGGCCAGCTGCACGCTGCGCGCCATCGCCGAGGACCACTCCTCCGTCGGCGACCTCTCCTTCACCCCTGACCCGCGGGAGGGCGGACGCTTCGAGGTGACGATCCGCACCGAGCGCCGGGCCACCTCCGTGGAGTCGGTCGGCTGCACGACCGACGGCCAGTCGCGACCCCGCTGACCCCGTCGCTGCCCGTACGAACCGGGTCTTTGGACCTTCGTTTGTATACTGACCCTTTGACCCGTCCCCGGGCCGACAGGCCCGCGACGCCGGAGACCGGCCGGTCGGCCCGTCGTCTCCGAGTCTCACACCCAGTCTCACCACCAATGAAGCAGTACAGGAGTACCCCCATGACGCAGCAGTCCGCGCAGGGCACCATCTGGCTCACCCAGGACGCCTTCGACAAGCTCACGGCCGAGCTGGCCAACCTCAAGGGGCCTGTGCGCGAAGAGGTCATCGCCAGGATCAGCGCTGCCCGCGACGAGGGCGACCTCAAGGAGAACGGCGGCTACCACGCCGCCCGCGAGGAGCAGGGCAAGCTCGAGGGCCGGATCCGGCAGCTCGAGGACATGCTGCGCCGCGCCGAGGTCGGCGAGACCCCTCCCGACGACGGTGTCGTCGAGCCCGGCATGGTCGTGACCTACCGCTTCGTCGGTGACGCCGAGGACGAGACCGAGACGTTCCTGCTCGGTGCCCGCGAGATCGACCCCGAGGGCCTGACCGCCTACTCCCCGCAGTCGCCGCTCGGCTCGGCCATCAACGGCCACAAGACCGGCGAGACCGTGTCCTTCGAGGCACCCAACGGCAAGCTGCTCGAGGTCGTCATCGTCAACGCGGTGCCTTACACCGGCTCCTGACGTTCGGGCGGGTCACCACGTCACCCGCTGACCCGCCCGTAACTTTCGGGCGGGTCAGCGTGCACTTGTGTCAGTTTCGGGCGGGTCAGTCGACGATCGTGTAGCCACATTCGCGCAGGCGGGCCAGGACCCGCTCGGCGTGCGGCTCACCACGGGTCTCGAGCTGGAGGTGCACCTCGACCTCGTCGAGGTTCAGCAGCGGCGAGATCCGTTCGTGGGCGACCTCGAGCACGTTGGCGCCGGCGTCACCGACCTCCGCCAGCAGCCGCGCCAGCCCACCGGGCAGGTCGGGGATGTTGACGCGCAGGTTGAGGTAGCGCCCCGCGGCCGCCATGCCGTGCCGGATGACCTTGCCGAGCAGGAGCGGGTCGATGTTGCCGCCGGAGAGGATCGCCACCGCGGGCGTGGCGAACGCCGTCGGCTGGTCGAGCAGCGCCGCGACCGCGGCCGCGCCGGCGGGCTCGACCACCATCTTGGCCCGTTCGACGAGCGCCAGCA
>JBAZRQ010000065.1:0-7750 GCA_041662925.1 Nocardioides sp.
CTGCTGGGCCTGCGGGATGTCCTCGTAGATGTCGCCGGTGGCGACGATCAGGTAGATCCACGGCTTGCGGGGCGCGTCGCCCTGGCGCTTGATCAGGCGCTCGCGCTCGACCCGGCGCTGGTCGATGCGCTTGATGCCACGGGCGACCTGGCGCCGGCTCGCCGCACGCGCCCGGATGGCGTCCTTGCCCTCGGGGAGGCGGAACGTGACCGAGCCGGCCGAGGCCTTCTGCGCGAGCGACAAGAGGTCCCCCTGGCTGCCTGCCTCGCCGCGCAGCAACGCGTCCCAGACCGGCAGCGCCACGCCGTGCTCGAGGCCGGTGTCGGCGCGGACGACGTCCATCAGCCGGTTGACCCAGGGGGTGCCCTCGGCGTCGGCGCCCTCGAGGCCGGCCAGGCGGAGGGTGGCCCGCTCGACGGCCACGGTCGTGTGCTGCTGGGCCAGCTTCACGATCGGGCGGCCGGCCTTCTTGGCCAGGGCGCGCGCCTTGCGGACGGTGGCCGGGTCGAGGTCGAGCTTGGTGCGGTGCTTGCTCATCCGAGCCTGCTCTCGAACAGGGCGCGTACGCCGTCGTGCTCGCGCAGCAGCTGCAGCGCGAGGTCGGCGTGGCCGGGGACGTAGCCGTTGCCGACCAGCATGGTGACGTCGGCGGCGAGACCCTCGGCGCCGAGTGCGGCCGCGGAGAACGACGTGGCCATCGAGAAGAAGATCACCGTGCCGCGGTCGGCGGTGGCGAGGATCGCACCGCCCTCGCAGCCGGGCACGTCGACGCAGACCACGGTGACGTCGGCCGGACCACCGGCGTGCTGGACGCTGTCGCGCAGGGCGATCGGGTCGCGGGCGTCGGCGACCACGACCTCGTCGGCCAACCCGGCGGCGCGCAGCCGTGCGGCCTCGTCCTCGTGCGGCACGATCCCGATCAGGTGGCGGGCGCCGGCCCGGCGCGCGGCGGCCAGGCTGAGCGACCCGGACTTGCCGCCGCCGCCGATGACGGCGACGGTCGGGCCGTCGTAGCCGCTGACCACGCGGTGGGTGAGGGCCGGGGCCCCGCACACGTCCATCACGGACAGGCTGAGCGCGGGCGGCAGGTCGTCGGGGATGACCGCCGCGATGGAGCGGCCGAACAGGACGGCGTACCCGTCGCAGGGCACCTGCTCGTCGCGCCCGTCCCAGGCGGCGAGGCCGTCCTCGATCACCAGCGGGGTCAGGGTCAGCGAGACCAGGGTGGTCACCCGGTCGCCGACCGCCAGGCCCAGTGGGGAGTCGGGGCCGACCTCCTCGACGACGCCGATGAGCATGCCGCCGGAGCCGGTCTCGGGGTTCTGCATCTTGCCGCGGGTGGCGACGATCTCCAGCACCTCGGCCCTGATAGCAGCAACGCTGGCGTCGCCCTTGTCCTGGTGCTTGCGCTCGAGCTGGCGGAAGGACGCGGCGTCCAGGTTGAGCCGCTCCACGCGGATCCGCACCTCGTCGGGCCACAGCTCGCGACGGGTGTCGAGGCGCCTGGCTGCCTGCGGCAGCACGACGGTGTCGTCGAGGACGCGGTGCAGACCGGTCGGATCGCCTTGGGGGGCAGTCATTGCAGGGAGTCCTCCGTTGCCACATACTCTTAACAGGAGATCATCCGGCGCGTTGATGTGCGTGCCGGACGATCTCCACCTAGTCTGGCAGAGCGGTTCGTCGCCGTACAACCGACGCGCCGCCTTTTCACACCCCACGGCCCAACACCCACTCCTACTCCCGCCCGCAGGAGCGACCATGAGCATCGAGACGTCCATCGACCTGGTGACCGGCCAGCCCTACCCCTACCGGCGGGTCGAGCTCGTCGAGCCCGACTGGACCCGCTTCCCGGGCTGGCGTGACGTGACGCCGATGGAGTGGGCCTCGGTGCAGTGGCAGCGCGCGCACTGCGTCAAGAACGTCCGCCAGCTCCGCGAGCTGATGGGCGACCTCGTCGACGACCGGTTCTACGCCGACCTCGAGCGCGACCAGGCCGAGCGGGCCACGATGTCGATGCTCGTGCCGCCGCAGATGATGAACACCATGCTCCCGGACGCCGTGCCGGGCGGTGCCGGCTCGCTGACCGAGGCGCTCTACGCCGACCCGGTGCGCCACTACATGATCCCGGTGTTCTCCGACCGTCGTACCGACTGGTCCTCGCACCCGCACGCCACCCGCGACTCGCTGCACGAGCACGACATGTGGGTGGCCGAGGGGCTCACCCACCGCTACCCCACCAAGGTGCTGGCCGAGCTGCTGCCCACGTGCCCGCAGTACTGCGGCCACTGCACCCGCATGGACCTCGTCGGCAACTCCACGCCGGTGATCGACAAGCTGAAGTTCACCGCCAAGCCGGCCGACCGGCTCGACTCGATGATGGACTACCTGCGCCGTACGCCGTCCGTGCGCGACGTCGTGGTCTCCGGCGGCGACGTCGCCAACATGCCGTGGCCGAGGCTCGAGGACTTCCTCACGCGTCTGCTCGAGATCGAGAACATCCGCGACATCCGGCTCGCCACCAAGGCACTGGTCGGTCTCCCCCAGCACTGGCTGCAGCCCGACGTGCGCGAGGGCATGACCCGGGTCGCGTCGACTGCCCGGGAGCGGGGCGTCTCGATCGCGATCCACACGCACGCCAACCACGCCAACTCGATCACCCCGCTGGTCGCCGAGGCGTCGCGGGCGATGCTGGAGGCCGGCGTACGCGACGTCCGCAACCAGGGTGTCCTGCTCAACGGCGTCAACGCCGACCCGCACGTCCTGCTCGACCTGTGCTTCCGGCTGCTCGACGGCGCGCAGATCATGCCCTACTACTTCTACATGTGCGACATGATCCCGTACTCGGAGCACTGGCGCGTCTCGGTCGCCGACGCCCAGCGGCTGCAGCACCACATGATGGGCTACCTGCCGGGCTTCGCGACGCCGCGGATCGTGTGCGACGTGCCGTTCGTCGGCAAGCGCTGGGTGCACCAGCTCTCGTCGTACGACGAGGTCCGCGGCATCTCCTACTGGACCAAGAACTACCGGACCTCGATCGAGGCCACCTCAGAGGACGCGTTGTCGCGCACCTACGAGTACTACGACCCGATCCACACCCTCCCCACCGAGGGCCAGGCCTGGTGGGCAAAGCACGGTGACCTCGACACCTCCGCCCTCAAGGCGGCCGAGGTCGCCGAGGCCTCGCGTCGGCTGGCTGCCCTGCAGGCGTACTGAGGTCTGCGGCAGGTCCGTCGCAGGTCCGGGGACCTGCGGTTTGGTCCCAAACCGCAACGCGCAGGTCCTGGGACCTGCGGTTGGTGACCAAACCGCACACCCCGAGCGCCCCCGGGCCCGCTGGTGCGGTCAGGTGACCGGGCGCCCTTCGTACGGCGTCGACAGCACGATCGTGGTGCGCGTGGAGACGTTGGCGGCGGCGCGGACACGCGCCAGCAGGTCCTCGAGGCTGGTCGGCGTCGGCACCCGGATCTTCAGGATGTAGGACTCCTCCCCCGCTACGGACCAGCACGACTCGATCTCGGGGATGTTGCGCAGCCGCTCCGGTGAGTCGTCGGGCTGCGACGGGTCGATCGGGCGGATCGAGATGAACGCCGTGAGCGGCAGACCGATCTCGTCGTGGTTGATCGTGGCGCCGTAGCCCAGGATCAGCGAACGCTGCTCGAGCCGCTTGACCCGCTGGTGGACAGCTGAGGTGGACAGCCCGGTCGCCTTCCCGAGGTCGGTGAAGGACATCCGCCCATCACGGGCCAGCAGTTCGAGGATCTTGCGATCGGTTGCCTCGAGCTCGGACGTCGCCACGGGCACAGACTAGACCCAGTCGCGTGGCAGGATGCCCGGCGTGACCAGCCCGCAGACTCCCAGCTCCCCCGGCGGCCTGATGCTGCTCGACACCGCGTCCATGTACTTCCGGGCCTACTTCGGGGTTCCCGAGATCCAGGCGCCGGACGGGACGCCGGTCAACGCCGTGCGTGGACTGCTGGACTTCATCTCCCGCCTCGTGGAGCAGTACCGCCCCACCGACCTCGTCTGCTGCTGGGACAACGACTGGCGCCCCCAGTGGCGCGTCGACCTGCTGCCGACGTACAAGGCGCACCGGGTGGTCGTCGAGGTCGAGTCCGCTCCCGACGTGGAGGAGGTGCCCGACCCGCTGCAGGTGCAGGTCCCGATCATCCTCGAGGTGCTGGACGCCTTCGGGATCCGCGTCATCGGGGCCGACGGCTACGAGGCCGATGACGTCATCGGGACGCTTGCCACCGGTGCCGGCCAGCCGGTCGACATCGTCACGGGAGACCGCGACCTCTTCCAGCTCGTCGATGACGAGGCGGGCGTGCGGGTGCTCTACATCGCCCGCGGGGTCGGCAACCACGAGCGGGTCACCAACGACTGGGTGCGCGCCAAGTACGGCATCGACGCGCGGCAGTACGCCGACTTCGCCACGCTGCGCGGGGACGCCTCGGACGGCCTCCCCGGAGTACCCGGCGTGGGAGAGAAGACCGCCGCCACGCTGCTGGGCCGGTTCGGCGACATGGACGGCATCATCGCGGCCGCCCACGACCCGCAAGCCGAGCTCGGTCCGGGTCCGCGGGGCAAGATCAAGGCCGCGTCGGCGTACCTCGAGGTCGCGCCCACCGTGGTCGCGGTCGCCCGCGACATCGACCTGGACCGGCGAGGACTGACGCTCCCCTCCACGCCCGCCGACCCGGCTCGGGTCGCGGCGCTGGCTGAGCGCTTCGGGCTCGAGAGCCCCGCGCAGCGGCTGCGGGCAGCCCTGGCCGGCTGACCGCGGCGACGTACGGTGGACGGCATGTCCCGTATCGCCGTCGTCGGGGGCCACGGAGCCGTGGCCCGACACCTGCTGACCGTCCTGCGCCGAGCCGAGCACACGCCCGTCGCCCTGGTCCGCACCGAGGCCTACCGCGCCGACCTGGAGGGGCGCGGGGCGGAGGTGCGGCTGCTCGACATCGAGCGTGACGACGCGGCCGCGTTCGCCGCGGCCTTCGCGGGTTGCGACGCGGTGGTCTTCGCCGCGGGCGGCGGGCCCGACGGCAACGTCGAACGCAAGCGCACCGTCGACCTCGAGGGCTCGCTGAAGTCCATCGAGGGCGCCCGGCTCGCGGGCATCGACCGCTTCGTCCAGATCTCGGCGATCGACGTGGACAACCCGGTGCCGGACGGGACGAGCGAGGTGTGGGCGGCGTACGTCGCCGCCAAGCGCGATGCCGACACGGCGCTGCGCGACAGCGGCCTCGCCTGGACCATCCTGCGCCCCGGTCGCCTCACCGACGAGCCCGCCACCGGCCTGGTCGCTCTCGGCGACGACGTTCCCCGCGGAGACGTCACCCGCGCCGACGTCGCCGCCGTCGTGGCCGCCGTACTCGACCATGACGCTGCCGTGAGCCACCAGTGGAACCTCGTCAACGGCGACACACCCGTCCACGAAGCGCTCGTGGGGCTCACCGGCTGAGGTGGTGGTGCGGCGGGTCGGTGACCCGCGGTTTGGTCCCAAACCGCAGGATTTCGGCCCCCGGAGCTGCGGTTTGTGACCAAACCGCAGCTCGACAGGGCCGCCGGCGTCACTCCCCCAGCGCGGAGTAGGCGACAACACCCCGGCGCAGACGCTGTACGACGTCACGGGCGGTGGCGCGCAGCGGCGAGTCGCCGGCGGCGTCGGCGACCTGGCCGGCGAGGTCGAGCAGCTGCTTCATCCAGCGTACGAAGTCGCCGGCGGCCAGGCCCATGCTGTCGGTGCCGCCGAGGACCTCGTCGAGGTCGTCGCCCTCCGCCCACCGGTAGGCGATCCACGCGAACCCGAGGTCGGGCTGGCGCAGGAAGTCGAGGTGGTGGGCGCGTTCGAGCCCGTCGAGCTCGGCCCAGAGCCGCACCATCTCGGCGACCACCGGCTTGACCGGCCCGCCGGGCAGCTTCGGGGCGCTGGCGTCGTCGGGGCGGCGCGCCTCGAAGACCAGGGTCGACAGCACGGCGGCGAGGGCGGACGGCGACAGGTCGTCCCACAACCCGCGGCGCAGGCACTCGGCGGCAACGAGGTCCATGTCGGAGTAGAGGCGCATCAGGTGCCGCCCGCGGGGGGTGATGTCGTCGCCCTCGAGGTAGTCCAGAGCGGTGAGCACGTCGCACACCCGGTCGAACTGCCGCGCCACGGTGTTGGTGCGCTGCTCCACCCGCCGCTTCAGGGTGGCGGCGTCGCGGTGCAGCTTGAACCACCGGTCTGCCCAGCGGGCGTGCTCCTCACGGTCCGGGCAGCCGTGGCAGGGGTGCGCCTTCAGCTCCGAGCGCAGCACCCCGATCTCCTCCTCGAGTGCGGGCGGCAGCCCCGCGCCGGCGCGCCGCCCCGTCACGGACGGGGGCGGCGGGGTGAGGTCGTGGGTGCGCGAGCGCAGCGCCGTGGCCAGGTCGCGCCGCATCTGCGGGTTGCGGGCGTTGAAGCTCTTGGGCACCTTCAGCCGCGCGAGCGCGACCACCGGCGTCGGGAAGTCGAGCATCGCCAGCCGCCGCGCCTGCCGGTCGGCGGTGACGACGAAGGGCCGCGGCCCCTCGGGCGAGTAGCCCGGGTCGACCACCACGGCGAACCCGGCGAACTTGCCGGCCGGCACCTGGATCACGTCGCCCACCTTGAGCTGCGCCAGCGAGGCCAGGGCCTCGTCGCGGCGGTCGGACCGCCGGGCCTTGCTGGCGCCCTTCTCGGCGTCGCTGATCGCGCGGCGCAGCCCGGCGTACTCCATGAAGTCGCCGAGGTGGCAGGTCGCCGCCTCGACGTAGCCGTCCAGCGCGTCCTCGCTCTTGCGCAGCTGCCGCGCCAGCCCGACGACGGCCTTGTCGGCCTGGAACTGCGCGAACGACTGCTCGAGCAGCTTGCGGGCCCGCTCGCGGCCGAACTGGTGCACGAGGTTGACCGCCATGTTGTACGACGGGCGGAACGACGAGCGCAGCGGGTAGGTGCGCGTGGAGGCGAGGCCGGCCACCTCGCGCGGGTTCATCCCGGGCTGCCACAGCACGACGCCATGACCCTCGACGTCGAGCCCGCGCCGCCCGGCACGGCCGGTGAGCTGGGTGTACTCCCCCGGCGTGATGTCGGCGTGGGTCTCGCCGTTCCACTTGGACAGCTTCTCGATGACGACGGTGCGCGCCGGCATGTTGATGCCCAGTGCCAGCGTCTCGGTGGCGAACACGACCTTGCACAGGCCCCGCACGAAGAGCTCCTCCACGCACTGCTTGAACGCCGGCAGCATCCCGGCGTGGTGCGCGGCAACGCCGCGGGTCAGGCCGTCGAGGAAGCCGTGGTAGCCGAGCACGTGCAGGTCGTCGGCGGGCAGGTCGCGGCAGCTGGCCTCGACGAACGCGAAGATCTCGTCGCGCTCCTCCGGTGACGTGAGCCGAACACCGGCGTTGAGGCACTGCGTCACCGCCGCGTCGCAGCCGACCCGGCTGAAGATGAAGACGATCGCGGGCAGCAGCCCTTCGCGGTCCAGCCGCTCGATCACGTCGGACCGGCTCGGGATCCACACCCGGCGGCCGTTGCCGACGTCACGCGCCCCGCTGCTGCGCGGGGCCTTGCCGCGGCCCTTCGGCGTACGGCGGTCCTTCATCCGCGACGACGCCCAGTCGTCGCGGGCGATCCGGGTGAGCTCGTCGTTGACCGGCGCACCCTCCTTGACGAAGCCGGCGGCGGCGTCGACGTCGGAGGAGGCGAAGAGGTCGAGCAGCCGCCGGCCGACCATGACGTGCTGGTAGAGCG
>JBAZRQ010000066.1:0-7722 GCA_041662925.1 Nocardioides sp.
TGTGGGGGGTGGGCGTGACGTCCTGGATAGTGCCGACCTCGAGGCCGATGGCACCCAGCGAACGGATCGCCGTCTCGCGGCCCGAGCCCGGGCCCTTGACGAAGACGTCGATCTTCTTCATGCCGTGGTCCATGGCACGTCGACCGGCGGCCTCGGCGGCCATCTGGGCGGCGTACGGCGTGGACTTGCGCGAGCCCTTGAAGCCGACAGTGCCGGCAGAGGCCCACGAGATGACCGCACCCGTGGGGTCGGTGATCGTGACGATGGTGTTGTTGAACGTGCTCTTGATGTGGGCTTCGCCCTGAGCGATGTTCTTCTTCTCCTTGCGGCGGACCTTCTTGGCGCCGGCCGCACGAGCCTTGGGAGGCATGCAGTTCTCCTGTGTTAGCTGGTCTGTGAGTTAGGAAGGCTGTGACTCGCGCGAACGCGAGGGGTCACTTGGCCTTCTTCTTGCCGGCAACCGTGCGCTTCGGACCCTTGCGGGTACGGGCGTTGGTCTTGGTGCGCTGACCGCGGACCGGGAGGCCCTGACGGTGGCGGCGACCTTGGTAGCTGCCGATCTCGATCTTGCGACGGATGTCTGCCTGGACTTCTCGACGGAGGTCGCCCTCGATCTTGAAGTTGCCCTCGATCGCGTCGCGGAGCTTGACCAGCTCTTCGTCGCCCATCTGGTGCACGCGCATGTTCGGGTCGACCCCGGTGAGTGCGAGCAGCTGCTGGGAACGGGTACGGCCGATGCCGTAGATGTAGGTGAGTGCGATCTCGATGCGCTTGTCGCGCGGGAGGTCGACACCAACAAGGCGTGCCATGTGATGGCCCTTTCTTGAAGGACGGGTGTCCTTCGGTGGTTCACAGAGGTTTCGATCGTGACGCGCCCGGCCCAGAGTCTGGGACCGGCTCCGGCCTTCTGCTCCGGAGGTGGTTCGCCCCCCAATGTTCGTGCTGGGGGCTAAGCGTTCACGTTGATGGGTTGTTCAGTTGTCCAGTGCTGGGAGAGCGGTTGCTCAGCCCTGGCGCTGCTTGTGCCGCGGGTTCTCGCAGATCACCATGACGACGCCGTGACGACGGATCGTCTTGCACTTGTCACAGATCTTCTTGACGCTCGGGTTGACCTTCATGTCAGCCCTTTCTTGCTCGGGTCGGCTGCTGCTTACTTGTAGCGGTAGACGATGCGACCCCGGGTGAGGTCGTACGGCGAAAGCTCCACCACCACGCGGTCCTCGGGGAGGATCCGGATGTAGTGCTGGCGCATCTTGCCGCTGATGTGGGCGAGCACCTTGTGGCCATTGCTCAGCTCTACGCGGAACATGGCGTTGGGAAGGGCTTCCGTAATGGTGCCCTCGAGCTCGATCACGCCTTCTTTCTTCGGCATGTCCTCCACAATCTGTCGTTTGGTTTACTACCGGTGGCCCGCGAACCTCCGACCGCCCCGAGGGGCTGCCGGTGGACCTCGTGAAGCCGCTACGTGAGCCTCATCGCCGGGCGCACCTCTGATCGCTCTTGCGAGTGGTCAGAAGCGCTCCGGGCAGCCGCGAGGCACCGCGAAGCAGACCCACGTTGGGCCGACACGCCAGTTTACGAGGTAATGGTCCGGAAACACGAATCCGGCTGGGTGAGGGCTGCATCAGGGCGCTACTTGGCCAGCAGGCGCAGCGTCTCCTCGCGCGCAGGGCTGGTGGAGCGGTCGGTGTCGGCCAGGGCGCCGGCCACCGGGTGGACCATCACCTCGTCGACGCCGTACGACGCCGCGAGCTCCGACACCCGGGCGCGGGCCTGCTCGGGCTGGCCGATCACCCACCGCGCGGCCATCGCGGCCACCAGGCTGCGGTGCGCCTCGGGAACGCCGTCGCGCTCGGCGTCCTCGACCGTGCGCTGGGGCGTCAGCGGCTGGCCGGTGCGCAGCGCCACCATCTGCAGCAGCTGGGGCAGCGCGAGACGCTGGGCCTCCTCGGCCGTGTCGGCGACGCAGGCGTTGACGGTGAGGAAGGTGCGGGGCTCGGCGAGCTCGGCCGACGGCACGAACCGGGACCGGTAGAGCTCGAGCGCCTCGGCGGTGCCCTCCCCGGAGAAGTGGTGGGCGAACACGTAGGGCAGGCCCTTCTCGGCGGCCAGCCGCGCGGAGTAGTCCGACGAGCCGAGCAGCCAGATCTGGGGCACCGAGGCGGCGCTCGGCGTCGCCCGCAGGACGTGCCGGCGCCCCTGGACGGCCAGACCGACCCCCGTGGGCTCCATCATCGCCAGCACGTTGTCGACGTACTCCGGGAAGAGCGAGACGGCCTCGTCGGTGACTCCGCCGGCGCCGTGGCGCAGCGCCCAGCTGGTCACCGGGTCGGTGCCCGGTGCGCGGCCGATGCCGAGGTCGATCCGCCCGGGGAAGGCGGCCTCGAGCAGCGCGAACTGCTCCGCCACGACCAGTGGCGCGTGGTTGGGCAGCATCACGCCGCCGGAACCGACCCGGATCCGAGAGGTAGCGCCGGCCACGATGGAGATCAGCACCGGCGGGTTGGTCGCGGCCACGGCCGGCATGTTGTGGTGCTCGGCCAGCCAGTAGCGGGTGTAGCCGAGCTCGTCGGCGACCCGGGCCAGGGCCAGGGTGGCGGCGAGCGCATCCCCGGTCGTCTGGTCGCTGCGGACCGGGACCAGGTCGAGCACGGACAGGGCAGGCATGGAGGTCGACATCACCGGGTCAACGCCGACGGCCCGCCCGTTCATTCCGTTGCTTCACCGGGACGTTCGAGCGCAGCGAGAACTCCCAATGGAAGTGACGAAGTCACTTCCACAAGGTGCGCAGGCTGAGGGCGGCGCGGAGGCGGCGGCGGCGGGTGACCTGGCGCGACATCCGGCGGCGCTCGGCGTCGACCTCGGTCCAGTACGACGACGCGGCGGCCTCGGCGGGCTGCGCCGGGCCGAACACATAGCGGTCGGCGAGCACGGCGAGCTGTGGTGCGCCGTCGGAGGCGATGCGGGTTGACTGCTCGCGGCGGGTCCAGCCGGCACCCACGGGCACCGGTTGACCGAGGTCACGGGCGTGGTCGACCAGCTCGCGCCAACCGCCCACGATCCGGGCGGACACCCGGTCCGCGGCACGGCGGCGGCGCCGGCGCAGGCCCTTGGCGAGCACGACCGACGACAGCAGGAGGAGGACCACCAGCAGGGGCAGACCGACGTACAGGAGCAGGATCCTGATCCAGGCCGGCAGCTCGGCCGGCGCCTCGTCCGCGCGGTCGCCCTTGCGCGCGTTGAGCTCGGCGTCGTTCTGCTCAGCCAGGGTCGAGGGCGGCGGGATCGGCGCCGGCGGGGGTACGACGGTCCCGCTCATCTCCTGCTCCGCGATCGGCGGCTGCTCGGCCGGGCGGTCGGTGTCCATGAACGCCTCGGTCGGCAGCGTGCGCCAGGAGCCGTCGGCCACCTGGAGCTCCACCCACGCGTGCACGTGCTTGCCCTCGACGACGCCGCCGTCGGGCACCACGGCGCCGAGCACGACCCGGGCCGGCACCCCGATCTTGTTGGCCATCAGCGCCATCACGGCGGCGTACTGCTCGTCGTTGCCGACCATGATCGGGGCGTTGACGAACTCTTCCGCGAGCCGGCGCACGTGGTGGCCGGCGTGGTAGATCTTCTCGCTCTCGAGGACGCCGTCGGAGTACTTGCCCTCGGACTTGAGGTGCTCTGCCGCGGCGAACACCCGCTCCATCGGGTCCGACGCCCCGGCCGTCCACTGCACGGCCTGGGTGTCGAGGAAGCCGGCCGCGAGCGCGGCGTCGCCCAGGTCGCCCGAGGGGGCGGAGGTCGCGGTGACCTCGTCGTCGGGACGCACGGCGGTGAAGTGGTAGCGGTCGCCCGGCTCCAGGCCGGCCGGGACCACGGCGGTCGAGGTGGCCAGGTTGTAGCGGAACGACTCCGCCTGCTCCTGGGCCGCGCCCGGGTCGTCGCCGTCGTCGAAGCTCATCGACTTCAGCGCGCCGACGGTGGGCAGCCAGACCCCGGACCAGCCCTCGCCCAGAGTCACGGTCACGTCGACCTCCTCGCCGTCGACGGGGTTGTCGATCGTGGAGGACACCCGCTGGAACGTGTCGAGGCTGCTGCCCGGGATGGTGTCTTCGGCGGCGCCCCAGACGACGCCGTCGTACTGGTCGAGGGTGGCGATCCGCAGCCGCGCCCCCTCGGGGACGCCCTCGACGGTCAGCAGCGTCTTGTCGTGGAGGTTGACCGCGTCGGGCTTCGGCATCTTCACGTAGCGCCGGAACGAGGAGAGCGGGGACGGGTACTGCCCGATGTCGAAGGGCGGCTCGACGTAGGTGCGGAGCACGACCCGCTCGGAGTCGGACCCGAAGGCCCAGGTGGTGACCGGCAGCGCCGCAGTGGCCGCGAGGCCGACCATCGCCGCACCGACGGCGACCCGGCGGCCGCGCCCGAGGCCGCCACGCACGGGCGCGCTGGTGCGCTGCATCCGCAGCGCGAGCCAGCCGGTCGCCAGCGCGGCGAAGACGACGCCCTGCACCCACAGCGACTGCGGCCGGCGGACACCGAGCAGGATCACGGCGAGCAGCAGCACGGCGGTCACGGCGACGGGCAGCAGCGCCCGGAGCCACACGGGACCGGAGCGCAGCCGCGCCGTGAGCGTGCCGAGAAGGCCGGTCACGAGGCCGAGCACCCAGGGCAGCACCAGCAGCGGCCCGTCGCCGTCGACCGGCGGCAGCGTGGTCAGCAGGTCCTTCCACCCGAACAGCACCTGGTCGCCGAGCTCCCCGACGCCGCTCGGCCCGGGCAGCGACCGCAACGCGAGCGGGGCGCCGACCAGCACGAAGACGACGATGCCGATCACGACCGCCGCGATGCCGGGCCAGCGGAGGCTGGTGGTCACGTGGGCGACGAGCACGCCGAGTGCGGCTCCCGTGAGGCCGACCACGAGGAAGCCCGTCCCGGTGTACGTCGTGGCGAGGCCGACGAGGGCGGTCGCGGTCGCCGCGAGCAGCAGCAGCGCGTCGACGAGGTGGTCGCGGGTCGGGAGGAACCGGCTCATCGCACCACCCAGTGCAGCAGGCCGGGCAGGTCGTCGCGGGAGGCGAGGTGGAGGACAGTGAGCCCGCCGGTCTCGGTCACCCGGCTGGTGGCGGTGCCGTCGACGACGACCGCGATCCGGCGTACCTCCGGCGGGAAGGCCGCCGACGCGCGCAGCACCGTCTCGAACGGGGCACCGGCACCGGTGACGAGGAAGAGCAGGCTGGTGTCGGAGGCAATGTCGGCGGCCCGGCGGGCCGCCGCCACCAGCCCGACCGGACCGGTTTCGGCGCGGCAGACCGCGTCGAGCGCGAGGTGGCCGTCGAAGCGCGACGAGGCGTGGTGCCCGCACACGAACGACGCCTCGAAGTCGTCGAGGACCGCGCGCACGATGATCGAGGCCGCGGCCGACATCGCCGTCTCGAACGCGGCCTCGCCCTGCTCGTCGGGCCCCCAGCTCTGGGGGAGGTCGTCGACCACGATCGTGGCGTGGCTGCGTCGGGTGTCGAGATACTGGCGCACCAGCAGCTGGCTCTCGCCCGCCGAGGCCATCGCCTTGGCCGACGACCGCCAGTGGACGTGGCGCAGGTCGTCACCGGGGACGTACTCGCGCAGCGTGTGGAAGGCCAGGTCGCTCTGGGAGATCGCCTCCGTCTCGACCCCCTCGAGATCGCGCAGCAGGCCCGCGCCCAGCGCGTCGAGCGGCACCATCGGCGGCCGGACCAGGATCTCCACGAGCTCGGTCCAGTCGGTGTCGCGCGACAGCAGCGAGAGCGGGTCGCCACGACGGGTGGTCGCGGGACCGATCCCGATCACACCCCGGCGCTCCGTGCGCACGGTGAACGTCTCCTGGTGGGTCGCGCCGGGCGCGAGCGCCGGGATGCCGTAGCGGTGGACGGCGTCGCCCACGGGCACCTCGAAGACGGTCGGCAGCATCCGCCGTGGCGCGAGGTTGGTGATGTCGATGCCCGCCGCCACGCTGGCGCCGGCCGTCACCCGCGCCGGCTCGAGGAAGAGGTCGACCCGCACGCGGGTGCGACCGACCAGGAACGGCAGTGCGAGCAGCACGAGCAACAGGCAGGCGATCCCGAGCAGCGCCAGCTCGCGCCATTGCCCCCAGGTCCCGACGACGAGGGACAGCGCGGCGAGGGCGAGCAGCAGCCACCCGAGCGGGTTGACCACCCGCACGAGCTCCCGCAGCGCCGACAGTGCCGTCCCGGCCTCCCGCATGGTCCTCAGGCCACCCGGTCGGTCGGCGGCGCGACCGCGTCGAGGAGCCGCGAGATGACGGTGTCGACGGAGATCCCGCTGAACTGGGCCTCGGCGTCGAGCAGCAGCCGGTGGCACAGGACGGGTGTGGCGAGGTCCTTCACGTCGTCGGGTACGACGTGGTCCCGGCCGTCGGCGGCGGCCCAGGTCTTGGCGACCCGGATGAACGCCAGGCAGCCGCGCGCGGACAGGCCGAGCTTGACGTGCGGCTGGCGCCGCGACTCCTCGGCGAGCTCGGCGACGTAGGAGACGACGGCGGGGTCGACGTAGACCTCGTCGGCCAGGCCGCTCATCTGGGCGATCGTCGGCGCGGTGATGACCGGTGTGACCAGCGCCGCCCGGTCGCGGACCTTGGCGTTGACCAGCAGCTCGATCGTCGCCGCCTTGTCGGGGTAGCCGACCGACGCCTTCATCAGGAACCGGTCGAGCTGGGCCTCGGGCAGCCGGTAGGTGCCGGACTGCTCGATGGGGTTCTGGGTGGCGATCACCATGAACGGGCGGCCGACCGAGTGCGGGTGCCCGTCGACGGTGACCCGGCCCTCCTCCATCACCTCGAGCAGCGCGGACTGGGTCTTGGGCGAGGCCCGGTTGATCTCGTCGGCGAGCACGATCGAGTGGAAGATCGGGCCGGGGTGGAACTCGAAGGTGCCCTTGTGCTGGTCGTAGACGGTCACACCGGTGACGTCGGAGGGCAGCAGGTCGGGTGTGAACTGGATCCGCGCGTGGCTCCCTTGCACGGTGTTGGCCAGCGATCGGGCCAGCATCGTCTTGCCGGTGCCGGGGAAGTCCTCGAGCAGCAGGTGGCCCTCGGAGAGCAGGCAGGTCAGCGCCAGCCGGACGACATGGCGCTTGCCGAGCACCGCCTTCTCGATGTTGTCGGTGAGCTGGTCGAAGGTCTGCTTGAACCACGCAGCCTGCTCGTAGGAGATCGTCACAGGGGTCCTTAGTTGTCGGGCCAGTTGTAGTGGTTGCTCTCGACGCCGTCGCACACCACCCACACCGTGCGGTCGGGGTAGCCGTAGTAGGGCCCGGGCTGCACGGTGCGGTTGGTGGCGATCTGGCGGGTCAGGTAGTAGCCGTCGATGCTGTCGTGGAACTCGCAGGTCATCGGGTTGTAGTCCCAGTTGGCGCTGGTGAAGAGGATCTTCCCGCAGGAGGCGTGGACGCACGGGGTGCCGCTGCCCCCACTGCTGCAGGGCGGGTCGTTGGTGGCGTCGCTGCAGCGGTCGCCGCGCTGGATGGTGACCACCGGCTTGGGCGCGTCCTCCGTGGCCGGCGACTCGGTGTTGCGGACGCCGGGGCCGCGCGTCGGACTGTTGTCGAAGATCGTCACCTCGAGCGTCTCGGTCGCCGTGTAGCCGATGTCGACCGTCGAGGTCCGGAAGGTGTGCACATCGACCCCGGAGAGCTGGAAGGTCTCCTTGCCGCGCTTGTCGCTGTCGACGGTGAGGG